>CAYMSC010000513.1:0-4422 GCA_964392805.1 uncultured Saprospiraceae bacterium | reverse complement strand
TTCAAAATCATGTTACGTACCTACGGCACGGCAAAACATCAATAATATCCCTTTTATCTACCAATGTTTCGTACCTAAGGCACTATATATAGGGGACAAATCCCGATTGGACCCCTACATAGTTACATATGGTAAAAATTTATTTCACTAAACGATTTAAACTTCAAAGTCCCATTGGGATGGCATATAGTAGTGAAATATCTAGTTTTTAGTATAATTTCCTTCTTTAATATTTTTGAAAGTCCTTTATATTTTATACTTTCGCTGCATAGAGAACAAACACTCATTAAAGGCATTTTTTCTTTTCTTCAAATCTTCCTTGCAAAATACCTTTTTCTTCGGTTATTTTGCCAATTAATATTTTATTATTCAAAACTGCACTTACACTTCTTTATGCTAAACATAAAAGAGACCGTCCTTGCCTTTCAAAATTTAAAAGTTTTAATAGTCGGAGATGTGATGCTTGATGCCTATTTATATGGTAAAATGACTCGAATTTCTCCAGAGGCACCTGTGCCAATAGTCGAGATAGAAAAGAAGGAGACTCGACCTGGAGGGGCTGCTAATGTCGCCTTAAACATCCAAGCTTTGGGGGCAAAACCCATTCTTTGTAGTGTGATTGGTAGGGATAAAGAAGGCGAGCAATTAAAAAAAATATTATCAGAAAGCGATATTTTAACTAAGTATTTACAAGTATCTACGGCTAGAAGAACAACGATTAAAACGAGGGTTTTAGCCCAGAATCAACAAATTCTTCGATACGATGAAGAAGATGTATTTGGGCTAAATACTGCTGAAAAATCGAAGTTAAAGCAATCCATTAAGGATATTTTAGAGGAACTTGAGATTGATGTGATTCTTTTTCAAGATTATAATAAGGGCGTGTTGCAGCAGAAAGTGATTAGAGATATTTTATTAATTGCTATTAAAAAAGATATACCCACCGTAGTAGACCCGAAAAATAATAATTTTTTCACTTATAAAAGAACCTCGCTTTTTAAACCCAATTTAAAAGAAATTAATACCAACCTTCCTTTTCAGAGTGCCCCCAATCTAGCGGATTTGACAGCAGCCTCCAATCACATTCAAGGCGAACTTAAAAACACCAACCTATTAATTACGTTATCGGATAAAGGGATTTTCTATGATGATGGAAGCACCCAGGAAATATTATCCACCAATCCTAGGACTATCGCCGATGTTTGTGGAGCAGGGGATTCGGTGATTAGTGTAGCAGCTTTAGGGATAGCTTTGAAACTACCACTAAAAGATATTGCTACTTTGGCTAATTTGGCAGGTGGGCAAGTGTGTGAGAAAGTTGGTGTTGTACCTGTTTCGGCTAAAGAATTGGAGGAGGATTATTTGGATATAATTGTGAAAAATGCACGGTGATGGGGTTTTAAATCATTAATCTACTTTATGGTAAAAAAAGTTAAGTGCTAAATAGTTATAGAAGAAACGGGATAAATTTGTGAAAATTAATTTAGAAGTCAGAAGTCAGACCGTCTATTTCATAGACTGTCAGAAGTCAGATAAATCAGAATTAAATAATTGATTATTAGTATTTTATGGTTTTAAATCTGACTTTTGACCTCTTTTCAAAATCACTTTTTTATCCTGTTTAGAGTATACTTAGAAAAGCGATAAAAATAAATGTTTAATTTCGTCGAAGGATTAGTTAAATAAACGCTTCATTTTAAGTGTTTTAGCTAATCCTTCGACTCTAAAAAATTGAATATTTATTTTTATCTTACTAAGTTGGAAGACTGAAATAAGTTAAGCAAATAATTTCAATCAACATTGACATAATTAGCTGTTTGTCAATATTTTAACGATTCTGACTTCTGACAGATTTATCGGTCTTAAATCTGACTGCTCACTTACTTAGTAATAACGAAAAAATAACTTCCGCATTTGATTTTTCAATTGAATGTTTTTATCATAGGTTTTCAACCCATTACAAAAAAATCCATTTGAAAAATGCGGAATTTATTTTTTCGTCGTCTCTTATTATTTTAATAAAATAATTCTCTGTTAAAAACCCAAAGTAAGACCCAACAAGAAATTTCGTCCAGCCTGCGGATAATAACCCGTTAAATTATAGGTGTTTCCTTGTTCTAATCTAGTCGAAGGGTCATCTGGTCTACCGTCATAAAATTCCGAAATATATCGGTAAGTCCAAGCACTAGAAATATATTGTGCATCAAAAATATTTCTTACCAATAGGTTCAAAGCAATTTCTTTGGCAAAAGAAGTTTTGACTTTGTAGGTGATTCTAAAATCGGTAAAACTATAAGCAGGTAAGGAAGTATTCTGATTAGAAGTATTATCAATAAATTGCTCGCCGACAAATTTTGTTCCTAGCCCTAGTGTTAAATCATGATTTTTTGTAGCAGGAAGTGCGTCAAAATTTAAATAAGCATTAAATAAAATATTCGGAGAAAGTGCCAAATCCGTATCCCCATGTTCCACTTCCACTTGTTGGCCTGTATCCCAACTATCAATAAATTCATTGAAAGACCGAATTCTGTTTCGACTTAAAGTTAGAGAACTTGTTATATCAAGCTGTTTCGTTAATTGATACCCTGCTACTAATTCTAAGCCTGCTCTGAAACTATCCTCGGCGTTGATTCTGGCATATTCTCCAACATCATTAATTTGTCCCGTTAAGATTAATTGATTGTCATAGTTTAGGTAGTATAAATTAGCCTCTATTGCTCCTTTCTGCCAAGTTTTTTTGAACCCTACTTCGGTATCAATGACTGTTTCGTGCTCAGGTCGGGAAGATGGAGAAGTGTCCACAAAATCGCTTCTATTAGGTTCTTTATTACCTATACCTGTGTAGACATAAATACTCGTTTGTGGATTTAATTCATAGGTTAAACCCAATTTAGGATTAAAGAAATTGAAGTCTACATTTTGAGCAATAACATTGCCTGTATTATCAAATCCATCAAATTCGTAATCTACTCTACGGTATTGTAAATCAACAAATCCTGTTAATTTATTAGCTAATTGATAACTCGCTTTAGAAAAAATATTAAAGTCTGTTTTTTGCGCATCATTTTCATAATAGCGGTCGTCTTGTTCTGTACTACTGGAAAATCTTGCCCAGATAACTTCTCCAAAGTGGTCTCCATTGTACAGACTAAAAGCAGAACCCAAATTAATGTTCAACTTTTTATTATCACTACCATAATTGGCAGCAGCAGAACCAAAATAAAAATCATTATCCAACCATCTTCTTTCGATTAAATCACTACTTTCAATGGTTTCTCCACCAATGGTTAGTGGTTCAATTTGGTATCTTGCAAATGAAGCACCTCCTTGATATAATTCAAAAAAGCCTCGACCTCTGGTATAATTTCCTGCAAAACTTAAATCCCAATTTCTAGTCAATTGATTATTCCATAAAACCTGATAATGGTCTTGTTGATAATCATCCACTTCATTGTCGTGTGGTTCGCCTGGTCTTTCGGTACCTGCCGTATTAAACGTTCTAAAAGATTCATCAAATTCAGGATTATCAATAAATTGAGCAGGCACCCCATTCCAAGCTTGGTAAGTCACCTCATGCCCACTAAACACGTTAAAGCGTAGCGAACTTTTGCGACTAATGAAAGTTCCTGATAAATAATAAGACGTTAAATCTGCGGAAGCACGGTCGATAAATCCATCAGAATCAATGGTAGACAAACGACCATCTAAAGAAAATTTACCTCCGATAAGTCCTGTTCCAAAGGATATATTTCCTTTACGGGTATTAAATGAACCAATAGTAGCTCCAATAGTACCATAAGCTTTTTCATGGAGTACCGAAGTATTCAAGTTGATGGATGCACCAAAAGCCGCAGGACCATTAGTAGAAGTACCGACTCCTCTTTGAATTTGAATATTATCGGTGGAACTAGCAAAATCGGGTAAATCAACCCAAAAAACGCCTTGCGATTCTGCATCATTTAATGGAATACCATTAATCGTTACATTGATTCTTGAAGGGTCAATGCCTCTAATTCTTAACCCTGTATAACCTATTCCTGTTCCCGCATCAGAATTAACCACTGTAGAAGGCGTCCATTTTAATAAATACGGAACATCTTGTGCTAAATTATTTGCTTCGATGGCTTCTTTTTCCAAATTGGTAAAAGTAATAGGTAGTTTGTCGGTTGCCCTGGTAGACCTCACAATAATTTGGTCAAAAGCAATAGGTTTTTCTTTGATACTCACATTTAATTTGACTGATTGCCCATTTTCGTCGATGACTACTTTTGTGGGCGTTGTTTCAAATCCAACATAACTGACCATTAGGGTATAAGTACCTGCAACTACATTTTTGATGTGGTAAACACCATCAAGGTCTGTTGTCGAACCTTGTTTGGTTTCATACAATTGGACCGTAGCCCCAACTAAAGTTTCTCCCGT
>CAYMSC010000512.1:0-4431 GCA_964392805.1 uncultured Saprospiraceae bacterium | reverse complement strand
TAAATTATTTTATTTTTGCTAAAAAAAATATGCGTCTAATTTTATTTGCTTTTTTATTTACATTAATGGCCTGTGGTAATTCCACCCCCGCTCCCAAAGATACCGTAGAAGTCAAAAAATCAGCCAATGAAGATGACCTCTTATTTTCTATTGCATCCGAACTAATAGCCAACCCAAGGACGCAAGCAGAGAAAGACAAAAACACCATCATTAACTACATTATGGATGAAGGCATCGAGTTGAAATCTACCGACTCAGGTTTATATTATCAGATGATAGAAGAAGGAGAAGGCAAAAATGCAGCATGGGGCGATTGGGTAACGGTTAATTATAAAGGTTATACGCTAGACGGAAAAGTATTTGATTCTTCTTATAAAAGGGGTAAATCTATTGAATTTTATATTGGGAATATGATTTCGGGTTGGAATGAAGGATTGCAATTGATGAAGCCCGGTGGAAAGGCGTTTTTTGTAGTGCCTTCTGGCTTAGCTTATGGAGAGAAAGGTTTTCCCAATCTAATCCCACCTCATACAACCTTAGCATTTGAGGTTGAATTAGTAGCGATAACAAAGAAATAGAAAAATAAAGAAAGGCAATACATTTAAGATGTATTGCCTTTCTTTTTTAAAAATGAGCGTTCTATCGTCACTTTTACATTTAAAAGTTACTACTATTTTTATCTCGAATAATATCTTTTAATTCTTTTAGAAACTCGTATTGATTAGGCAAAACTTTTTTGAATGCTTCTTTAATAGCAAAATAACTACCTTGTTGTTCCAAATCAGGAATCATTTGTTGGATCGTATTTTTCATGAAATGTGCATCCTGCTTAATCAAACTTTTTAACGAAGGAATGTCATGCCAATCTCCTTCTACTGCAATTGCATTTTCTGCTTCCCCTTCTACATTCTCAACAGGGTCTAATTCAAAAGTTTGGTCTTTTTGCAATAGAGTCACTGTTTTAGAACAGCAATCATTAATTTTACCTTGAGGCAAAGTCCATTCTTCTGTTGCTTGATTTTTTTCTGATGGATTGACCAAGAAAACTTCTAAGCCTTTTTCCCGAATTCTATAAATAATCAAATTTGCTTTCTCTAAAAGTGCCATAATTATTATTACTTTTTAGAAATATATGAGTAGGTGTTAAACAGACTCATTTTAAAAAGGTTGCAAAAGTGGAAGGTTGGGGACGCAAGAAAAATAAGGTTACATTTTGTCCCACTATTTATGTAAAGTTACATAAAAAACAACAATTATACCGCAATTTTACAAAGTGTATCAATCGTTGTTTTTAAACCAATGAAAAGTAATTCTTTTCCTTCTTTAGTGACAAAACTGTCTTCGTCATCCACTAAGGCATCTTCCACAAAAGCCAATAAATCTTCTTGCGGATATTTATTGAAAAAAGCATCCAATTTATCATTGAATTTTCTAGCTTTGGATTCATTGAATAAAGTCCAATTTTTTTCTTCAGCTTCTTCTATATTATCAGACATCAACAGTTCGGCGGTAGTCGTTGTGGTGCTTACAGATTCCCAAATCACTAAAGCTAAATATATTAAATAATCACTTTCTTCTTTCGTGAGTAATTTGAAACTTTCTGATAATAAATAGGAAAACAAGATAGGTTGTTTTGCCTGCATATCTGCTATTGCTTCGTCATATTTATTCCCTCCTGTTTCGTTTAAGGATTCAGCAATTGCATCAATGGCTTTTTCTGCTATAAAAGGTATGGTCATTATAATTATTGCGGATGAAAAAGTAAATAAGTCTTTAATAAATAGCTTTTACTTTAGCGCATAAACTAAAATAAATGGACCAATTTATTTTTCATGGTTATTATTTTGACGACAAAAATAAAACTAAAAATTGAAATTGGCTTAAAACAAGGAACTCCTGACCCAAATCGTTTTATATTTCCTGAAAAAGCAGTAGATTAGCTTTCCTAAAATATATTTATTGAAATTTGGTTTTATATAAAGTCAAATTGACAAAATTTAGTAAGCATGAAAAAAATACTAACCAATACTTCCAGAAGGAAGTTTATGAAACTAACAGGGTCTACTTTAGCAGCGAGTTCTGTTGGTTTTAATATTTTGGCGAATACTCAATCAAAGCATCAATTTAATGCTGACACGTTGAAAGTGGGATTGATTGGTTGTGGCGGGCGTGGTACTGGTGCAGCTGTACAAGCATTGAATGCAGATTCCAATGTGGCGTTAACGGCAATGGCTGATGTGTTTCCAGAAAATATGACAGTTGCATATAACAGTCTTTTAGAGGAAGATATTGCGGATAAAGTCAAAGTGCCTGAAAATCAAAAATTTATTGGATTTGACGCTTATAAAAAAGTGTTAGCAACCGATGTGGATGTAGTGATTTTGGGAACGCCACCCAATTTTCGTCCTGCCCATTTAGAAGCCTGTGTTGCTGCTAACAAACATGTCTTTTTTGAAAAACCTGTGGCAGTAGATGCACCCGGTATCAGAAGAGTTATGGCAACGGCAAAAGAAGCCAAAGCTAAAAATCTAGGCTTTATGTCTGGTTTTTGCTGGAGATATGATTATCCTAAGCGAGCTACTTTTCAGCGAGTATTAGATGGACAAATTGGCGATGTCGTTTCTATTTATAATACCTATAATACAGGCGCTTCTTGGTGGAAAGATACCAAACCAAGTTGGGGACATTTTAAGAAACAACTCCGTAATTGGGTGTATTATAATTGGTTATCTGGTGACCATATCGTAGAGCAAGCTATCCATAGTTTAGACCTAATGTCTTGGGCTAAGGGAGATGTTTTACCCGTAAAGGCCTCTGGTATTGGAGGTAGACAGAGTCGAACAGAAGAACAATACGGTAATATTTATGACCATTTTGCCATTACTTTTGAATACCCTGATGGGTCAAGAGGACTGCACCATAGTCGCCAACAAAAAGGAACGGATAGAGCTTATGGTATAGAAATGTTAGGCACAAAAGGGCGTTGTGACATCAACGTTTGGAATCACCACGAAATAAAAGGCGAAACCAATTGGCGTTGGGAAAATGAGCATGGCAAAAAAGATAAAAATAATATGTACCAAACGGAGCATGATGAACTGTTTGCCTCGATTAGAAATGGTAATCCTATGAATGATGGCATTCGTTCTGCCAATAGTACCATGTTGGCTATTTGGGGTAGAATGGTCGCTTATACTGGGAAGACATTAACTTGGGAAGAAGCACTCAATTCCGAAGAAGTCTTAGGGCCAAAGGTGGATGAATTTAATTGGGATTTGGATTGGGATACCGCAGCAGTGGCTATGCCCGGTAGGACTAAGTTTGTGTAAGAGAAGTTTGGGGATAAAGGGTTTTAACATAACAAATGTTTGAAATAAAAACTTGAACATTTAATTCAATGAAATAAAGAACTCAAAAATATCAGGATTAATGTATAGTACAGAGCTTCCAGAACTCCAAGTTTCTGGAAGTTCTTCTTTTAAACTTAACAGTATCGAAAACCAAACCAATGCCTACACGAACTAGAAGAACCTTTCTAAAAAAAAGTGCAGTAACTACTGCTGCTCTTGCCTTTTTATCTAACACCCATTGTGCGACTGCTTTATCTACCCAAAACGTTGCTACTTCCACTCAGCCACTTATCAAAAAAAGCCTAAAATTTGGGATGATTAAAGAGGATTTATCTATTCTTGATAAATTCAAATTGGTCAAAGATTTAGGTTTTCATGGAATAGAATTGGACAGCCCGAATGAGTTGGACGAAAAAGAAATTTTAAATGCAAGAGATAAAACGGGACTGGAAATTCCCGGTACGGTCAATTCTTTACATTGGAAAATGCCGCTTTCTGACCCTGACCCAAACGTTCGAGCCAAATGTATAGCTTCCATGAAAGATGCGCTTAGAACGACTAAAAAATATGGCGGAACAACTGTATTATTAGTACCAGGTGTTGTGAATCAAAAAATTTCCTATGCTGATGCCTATCAACGGTCTCAAGCAGCAATTAGAAAAATTTTACCCGTAGCAGAAGAAACAGGCGTAAAAATAGCCGTCGAAAATGTTTGGAATAATTTTTTAATTAGCCCCCTTGAAGCCACTCAATATATTGATGAATTTGAAAACCCAATGATTGGCTGGTATTTTGATGTTGGAAACATTATCCGCTACGGTTGGCCCGAACATTGGATACGTGCTTTAGGAAAGCGTATCCTTAAAATTGATATTAAAGATTATAGCCGTAAGAAGCAAAGTGAAGAGGGAATATGGAAAGGCTTTAAAATCAAATTAGGAGAGGGAGATGCCAATTGGACTGCTGTTAATGCCGCTTTAAAGGACGTAGGGTATCAAGGCTGGGGTTCGGCAGAAGTGATAGGTGGTGACCGTGTTCGACTACAAGAAATTTCGGAGCGAATGGATAAATTATATGCGGC
>CAYMSC010000511.1:0-4434 GCA_964392805.1 uncultured Saprospiraceae bacterium | reverse complement strand
AAAAACTACATGGATTTATGATTTATGATGTATGATTTCAGATTTATGATTTTTTCGCCCCCTAATATAACTATCGTCCATTTTCGGTTTTTTATCCCGTTTTAGTATACCTTTACACCTCTCTTCCCCCTACAAAGCACTAACTGGCATCCGGCGATTAACCCTCAAAATCATCCCTTTAATTACTTTTCCTGTTCCACCAACCTCTACAAATTCCGTTACCCCTGCTTCAATCATATTCAACATCGTTTGTGTCCACCGAACGGGCGAAGTCAATTGAGCGATTAGATTTTCTTGAATGACTTTAGGGTCGATAGCTTTTTGGGCATTGACATTTTGATAGATGGGACATTTAGGAGCATGAAAAGTAGTTGCCTCGATAGCCGATTTTAATTCCGCTTCAGCAGGAGCCATTAAAGGCGAATGAAAAGCACCACCCACATTTAAAATAATAGCTCTTCTAGCTCCAGCTTCTTTTAATTTCTCTACGGCTAATTCAACACCAGAAATAGAACCAGAAATAACTAACTGACCCGGACAATTATAATTAGCAGCAACGACTACTTCTTCTGTGATGCTATCACAAACCGCTTCCACCTTATCATCTTCTAAGCCAACAATAGCCGCCATCGTACTTTCCACTGCTTCACAGGCTTTTTGCATGGCCAAGGCTCTTTGTTGGACTAATTTTAATCCATCTTCCATAGTTAAAACACCATTGGCGACTAAAGCAGAAAATTCACCCAAAGAATGTCCTGCTACCACATCAGGTTGGAAATCATCACCAGCTAAGATGGCTTTGATTACCGAATGTAGAAAGATAGCAGGTTGGGTTATTTTGGTTTGTTTTAACGCCTCTGCGCTACCTTCAAACATAACTTCACTCAATTTGTAACCCAAGATATTATTAGCTTTGTCGAAGAGGGTTTTGGCTTGCTCGGAAGATTCGTATAAATCTTTACCCATACCTTCGAATTGTGCGCCTTGACCAGGAAAAACATATGCCTTCATAAAATACAATTTTGTTTTTTGAAAGTTATTAGAACAATTTCGTGTTATCTCAAAAAATATTAAGTGCAAAAGTGAGGAAAAAAAATTGTAGCACCAAAATCTATTTAAACTTTCATTTGAGTATAAAAAAAGGTACTTTTAACCAGTTATTTTACATTATGAAAATTAATTGATTTTATACATTTTAACTAAATATAATATGTTTAGGAAAAATGCTTTTATTTACCCCATTAGAAAACTATTAAATAATATTTCTACTATGATGAAATCTACAGCATTTTTATTGTTTTTTTCTTTGTTTCTAATTGACCTTTCTGCCCAATGTGCTAATTTTAGTAGACCTGGGGTGCATGTGGTACAGAGTGGAGAAAATCTGTATCGGATTGCAAAACGGTATAATGTTTCTACTTTTGAATTGGCACAATGGAATAATATCTCTGCGGATATAACTTTATATGCCTGCCAAGAATTAGCTGTCAACAATAGCAATACCAACCAAAATACAATAACATTTAACGATTCTTCCAATAGAATTACTTCTGGAAGGACTAATAATCCTTCTAATGAATTTACTAATAGAGGAGCTAATTTAACTAATTTTTCGGGCCCTTCTTTTGTTAAGCAATCAGGGAATAAACATACCATTAGGGAAGGAGAGACTATTAGTGGTCTAGCAAATTTATATGGTTATACTGAAGAACGATTCCGAAAAATTAATTTGTTAAATTCTGGCGATGAACTGAGTGTTGGGTCTACAATTTTATCAACAGATTGTGCTTGCGATAGAGTGGTTACTTATGATGAGTTTGGAAATGGGACTACTTTTAATCAGCCCACTACTAGTATTAATAATAATAATATCAGCAAGAATAATACGAGAGCGAACACGACTAGCAGAGATAATTTTCAAAATAGAGGTGGCTCGGATTATGATTCCTTTTATGACAATGATAATGGTAGTTTTGGTGGAAATACGCCTCCGCCAGCCGAAGCTATTAATGACCGTAGGATAAGAAGTGCTCAATCCCAATCAAATGCTTTTAACGGAGGAGGAACATCAACTAATAGAATTAATACGGGAGGTAATAATAGAAATACGCCTGCACCAGCCCGAGCGACTTATATGACCGCAGATGAATTGACAATGCTAGACGAAATCAATTTAATGCGTTCCAATCCATCAGGATATATTACTTATGTCGAACAATATAGAAGAGATATTCAAAGCGGTAGAACGTTTGGTAGTTCGCTTCCAGTGATAGATGAATTAATTGCAGAATTGAGAAGGACGCCTAATTTATCTATTTTGGAACCTGCACCTTGTATTTATGAAGCGGCTAGAAAACATGGGCTAGATCAAAAGGCGAGAGGGCATACAGGACATGATGGTTCAGATGGTTCTTGGCCTTGGGAGCGAGTAAAAAGAGAATGTTCTCAAATGACGGATGGCAATGAAAATTTAGTTGGAGGGCTTCCAGATATAAGAGAGTCTGTTATTTTACTTTTGGTGGATGATGGTATTTCAAGCAGAGGGCATAGAAAAACTTTGTTAGAGCCAAAATGGAGATATGGAGCTACTTACAAAATTGGTAAGGTAGGGCATTTGCCGAATTGTTGGGTACAAAAATTTGGATTTTAAGGTTTGAAAAAATCATAAATCATAGTTTATACATCATAAATCTGTCCCGTAAAACTAGATAGATTTATGATTTATGATTTTTTGCTTACTCATAAATCAGGGGAACTTTACCCCATATTCCGAACAGCCTAGCCCTAAGCATTTCAGAATAAGGTCTAATAAATGGAAGATTTTCTAAATCAATTATTATTTACTATTAACGGAACTGCTATTACCACAGGAAAGGTAATAGCAGTTTGTGGTAGTGGCATATTGGCTTTCTTATTTCAATCATTTTTTGTTAAAAGAAGTTTGGCACACTATCACCATAAAGGAACTATCGATAGTGACAGTAGTCGACGCATAGAATTATTAATTCTAAGTTGTTTGTTGCTTATTTTTCTAATCAGTGCGGTAAATATTTTTGGTTTAAACCAAGATTTATATCCAAATAGATTTTTTGTATTAAAAGGAGGAGTCATTTTAAAAGGTATCCTCATTATACAAATAGCTCGACTCTTACTTTTGTTTTTAACAAGGCTAATTAATGGCTATTATCAGCGGCGAATAGTAACTGGGGAAAGCGTTAACAATAGATTACAAGACCTCACCAAGAAAAACCATAATGAAGTAGCGAATAACTCTATTAGTATTGCCGTTTTTTTATTAGCGCTTTTTCTGTTTTTTCAAAATTTTCAGTTCAATCCAGAGCTTTTAATGCTTCACCAAGATACCGATAGACCTTTTTCTTTAAGGTTTAGTACGGTATTAATTGTCCTATTGATATTGACCTTGGGACGGGTATTTGTTTGGGTACTAACCCAACTTGTCTTATTAGTATATTACCAAAAGAGTAAAATAAATTTAGGTACTCAATTTGCGATTAACCAATTGATTAGCTATTTCATTTATATTTTTTCGGTGCTAACGGCTTTGCATTTTTTGCAAATAAATATGACGGTCTTTTGGGGAGGTTTTGCAGCCTTGCTAGTTGGATTGGGACTAGGATTACAACAAACTTTTAATGACCTTTTTTCTGGTATTTTACTACTTTTTGAAAGAGGTATAGAAGTGGGAGAGGTATTGGAAATAGATGGAACAGTAGGCAGTCTTAAAAAAATTGGTCTAAGAACTTCGGTTATTGAATCGAGAGATAACGTTACGATGATTGTACCCAATTCAAAATTGGTCGTCAATAATGTGATTAATTGGAGTCATTATGATGATAAAGTTCGATTTAAAGTTTCCATAGGGGTGGCATATGGCACAGATACGGCAATCGTTAAAAATATTTTATTAGAAACGGCGAAAGAACATTCTTTTGTTTTAAAATATCCCTCTCCTTTTGTTCGATTCACAGATTTTGGTAGTTCCTCTTTAGATTTTGAATTGCTTTTTTATTCTAAAAATTTCACCATCATTGAAGATGTAAAGAGCGATATTCGGTTTGAAATAGATCGTAAATTTAGAGCAAACAATATTGAAATCCCTTTCCCACAAAGAGATGTTTGGGTTAGAAAAAATGATTAGTTTGATAGAAGGAGGATAGAGGTGTAAGGGTATAGGGGTTTGTGTGCCCAATCTAAAATCATTGACTCGTCCTGAAGTTTCGACTGTTTGAGAAAATCATAAATCATACATCATAAATCCACCTAATTTTACTTTTTTGACAGATTTATGATGTAAGATTTATCCCGTCCAAAAAGGCGGGATGATTTATGATTTAAACTATAAAACAAATATATCCTTCAACTTCCTAATACCTATTTTATCAATATAATTTTTTTAGAAATAGCTTGTGAAGG
>CAYMSC010000510.1:0-4441 GCA_964392805.1 uncultured Saprospiraceae bacterium | reverse complement strand
TTGTATATGCCGTTGCTATGCAACGACACATACAATACTTAGTGTTCCAGCCAACGAAAAAAAGAAAAACAGATGAGACATAAAAATAAATATATAGCTTTTTTGCTTATTACAATTTTTAACGTAAGCCTTTTTTCTCAGGAGTATGCAGAATCTCCACCTATTCCTATAAATACAGAATATTTTGATTTTAAATCTAATCCCCTTCCTAAAAGGGCTCATAGGGCAAAAAAAAATGGGCGATGGGGTTTTCATGGAAGTCGATTTATTTACATTCCATTTATTTATGATGAATTACCGAAAGAATATTCGGATTATATGATAGCCAAAAAAGGAGATAAATATGGGATGATTAATAGAAAAGGGGAAGAAGTGCTACCATTTGAATATGATAAATTATTTGAGACCTATAAAGATTATAAATCCCGAACCAAAAGTGGAAATTTGTTTGCCAAAAAAAGAGATTATGAAGGTATTTTAAGTAAACAAGGAAAGGAGTTAATCCCCATTATTTATAAGAGTGTTATTGATATAGAAGATGGATTTTTTGCTGTTAGCACCAAAGAAGGAAAACATGGAATAGTACATATTAATGGAAAAACGGTCGCTCCAATTATTTATGAAAAAGGACTCGGAAATAGTATAGGAAAATATAGAGTTACTAAGTTAAATGATAAATATGGATGCCTCAATAAAGAAGGTGAAATACTTATTCCATTTGAATATGATAATATTAAACGGTCTCTCTACAAAAATTATATAGAGCTACATCGAGATGGTAAAAGAGGTTTCATCAATCAAAAAGGGGAAGTTATTATTCCACTTAAATATGATAATATTCGACAGAGACCTGATGGTTTAATCGAGGCTACAAAGAATGGAAAAATGGGTGTTTTGAATAGTAAATTTGAAGTAATTATACCATTTAAATATCAAAGAATTGAAAGGAAATCAGGACTTTATTACGAATCACAACTAGAAGAATATGGGAAATACGGTGTTTTTGATACCTTAGGTAAAACTATTTTACCTATAGAATTTTCTAGAATAAGATTTAGTAAAAATGAATTCATCTTTGCACAAAAGGGCGCCAAAAAATCAGCTGTTTTTAACAGAGAAGGAATCCAAACAATACCACCTTCTTTCCACTCGATAAGGTTTGACAGGAACTATATAGTCGTTAATAAAGAACGCAATGGAAAGAAAGCATTGTTGAATGATTCATGCCAACAATTAACAGATTTTTTGTATGATGAAATCTATATTCGTAGAAACAAAAGCAATCGAAATGAATTTGATATTTATGTAGAAAATAATGGCAAAGAAAAAATATTAAACCTAGAGACTAAGGAAGAAGAAATAGCTTATCGAGAGCCAAATAAATTTGACGTTGACTACAAAAGTATGTTTTCTCATCTAAAAGGAGAATGGTATGGTATAGAAGAAATTCACGGTGAGACATACCTTCACAAATACAAATTTAGGAATAGGAATAGTATGGAACGAATCATCTATTCCTTAAAGGAAAAATATAAGGAATGTTTGGTCGCCCAAGAAATTCAACCTATGATAATAGGTGACGGTGCCTCAAAAGGTCAATATAGAATAATTTTTAAATATGATAAATCTTACTTTTATGTAACTTGTCAAGACAGAAAAAATACGCCTTTTCAGAAAGATGACCCCTATTTCTTTTCTATGGTTTATGTTCCTATTCACAAAATTCCCATAGCACCCTTGCCATTTGGAGACCCTTGGGATTGGGATTTTAAAAACCATATTAAAAAACAAAAACAATACGGAGATGATAACTGGGAAGAATTAAAAAAGATTAAACGCATTTTGGAAGTTCAAAAGGTACTTAATAGTTCAATTAATAACCGTCCAGGAGGCTTTAGAAAACCTGAGTTTAATATTTCTCTCAAAAATAATGAAGTGACAATTGAAGACCGAAATCAAAAATATAAAATAGGTACAATAGCAATTACCGAAAATGATTATGTTTTTAGTACCAAATTTTGGGAAAAAAGCGGACATTATTCCTTAGCAGGCATTTTAAGAAATGTTAAATATATTGATGAAAAAGGCGAAGAAAAATTAGGAGATTTAGATATATGTTTCAAAGCAGAATTAGACCAAGAAATATGGTTTAAAGAATTAAAACAATAAGAAATAACGCTGGCTGGAACCAAGTGCAAAATGGCAATTTTTCTATACGAAAAAACTGCATTTGCACCAACCGTTCGCTGCAAGCAAGAAAAAAGAAAACGTGCCTTTAAATAATTGAATTGGTAATCGAAAAAAATCATCTCTGTTTCAAGTAAATTGACAAATAATACTCAGAAAATTAAATCGGTTTCGTAAAAAAGGATTTACTATCTAAAAACAGATTCCTTCGATTAAGCATAATCGGTAAAAACAAATTAAAGAATTAAATCGACTCATAATAACTTAACTACTGAGTGAATTATATTGCGATGCTAACTAAGCATAATTGCCAAGCAATACTCAGAGAATTAACTCGTCTAGTAATAACAGAATTACTAAGCGAATTATAAAGCGATACTCAAAGAATTAATTCAACTCATAAAAAACCAAACTGGATAAATGTCGATTAAGACAAAATAAATTCGAATGGAAACAAATTGAAGTTAGTTGAACAAATAAAAGAAATTACATTTCATGATGTCTAACTCAACCTAAATTAGCCAATGCTAGACAGGATAAAATCCTTAAAGATATTGATACGAAGTTGAAAACTTCGCATATCGAGCCGAAATTTGAACTTAAACCATCGACACATTAGTAAATGTTATAAAGTTATTTTTTAAACCTTATGAAGGCTTTATTACCCGCTGGCACATCAGTTGCTGCAGGTTAGGATTTTCAATCCGACACCTTTTTATTGCTCGCCTCTGGTGAGTGTGAGGTATATAACCAATTACGAAAATAAGAGTTGGAGATAAAGCCCATTTTAAGTTGAAATAATAATTCTACCCATATTTAGCAACTTACTTGGTACTTAACTTTCTGCTTGGTCTAAAATTGCTTTCACCTGTTGTTCTAATAATTTTCTATCTGGTAGATAAATCTGATATTTGGAAACGAATAACTGATTGGTCATTCCTCCTGTCGCATATTCAACTAGTACTTCATCTTTGTCCGTTGTTAGAATAATACCAATTGGTTCATTATCATCTTCCATGTTTTCCTCGGTTTTGAAATAATTAATATACAAATTCATTTGCCCAATGTCGTGATGTTGTAGTTTATCCACTTTTAAATCAATGAGTACAAAGCATTTTAGAATACGATGATAAAAGACTAAATCTACTCGGTAGTGTTTATTATTGAGCGTGATTCGGTATTGACGACCAATAAAAGCAAAGCCTTTTCCTAGTTCTAATAAAAATTGCTGCAATTTATTTATCAAACGTTTTTCCAATTCCAATTCTGAATATAAACTATCTTCGGATATGCCTAAAAATTCAAAAACATAAGGGTCTTTAGATAAATCAGTAGGAGACTGAACTTGATGCCCTTTTTTAGCTAATTTTAGAATCCCTTCTTTATCTTTACTTAAAGCTAGTCGATGAAAAAGGGCAGTTGATTTTTGTCTTTTTAATTCTCGGACAGACCAGTTTTCTATTAGAATTTGTTGTTCATAAAATGACCTTTCTAAGTTATCTGAGATGCTTAATAGTTCTACGAAATGACTCTAACTCAATTTTCCAGACACCGTCTGGATTTTTGGATATTTGAGATAAAACTGCCGCATTAGGTAGAGATTACTCCTACTAAATCCTTTACCTAATCTTGGCTTTAAATCTTTAGTTAATTGTACCAATAACTGCTTCCCATATTCCGCTTTAATTTTTCCCGCTTGTTCATACTCAATAATATACTGCCCAATTGTCCAATAGGCAAGTAACTTCTCTTTGTAAATTTTAGCGATGGCTTGCCTTTGATGCTTTTGAAAAGTAGTACCAATTTTTTCAAGTAATTGTTGATATATTTTGTTTTGTGCTAATTTCACTAGTGTGTAATTTAATCATTTTATTCCTCATAAGATTGGTTGCTTATTTAATGAAGGAGAAAATATTTTAAAGGTAACGCTTATTCCTTTTTAATACAAATAGAATAATTTACCTTTTTGAAACCATACACTTTTTACTGAGTCACGGTCTACCCTTCAGTAATTTAGGCCAATACAATGCTGGTAATCCTTCTACCTTCAAAAGCTCGTTAAACTCCAATACCTCCTTGTTCTGAATACTTTGAAGGCTAGCTTTCAAAACACTCCACTGTTGCAGATAATCCTTAGTCACATCTTTAGTTCCCTGTGTAACAGGAAGATTTCCTTTTCCAATACGGTTCAAAAAGTCTTTGTATTTTATCAAGAGCCGTGCCTCAAACATATAATTACTCTGAAAAGTCCGCA
>CAYMSC010000509.1:0-4448 GCA_964392805.1 uncultured Saprospiraceae bacterium | reverse complement strand
TAGGATCAAAAGAAGCCGTCCTAGATGTTCAAGTTATTGTTTTGCCGTTACTAATAATTTCGCAGACCATAATTTATGAGTCAGGTCAAAGCCTTGAGCTTCGAGGACATTGGATAGCCCGCCGTCTATTATTAATGGGTAGGGTATTTTACGCTTTAAATTCCTTGACATTAAGCTATAAGATATGGTTAGTTATTAAAAAAGTGAGTATTTAGGCTCTTATTAAAATAATGTTTGGGCGGGAATCTGAAATTGATTCTTTTTTGGTTGGACTTTTGCAAGCGATAAGCAGCAGCAGAGATAGTAAAGTGAAAAAAGTAATAAATTTCATCTTAAAACGTTTTTTAATGACCAAAAAATTTCTTAACTGGCTCCGACTTTCTTAGTTTTTCGTTATTTTTGCCCCAAAATTTCTTCGATATAGTAGACTTTATTCATTGGTTAAGCAATTATACTGAAATTATTATTAATGGCTTAAAACCCTCCTAAACTTTGATTAATCTAATATTATGCAAAGACGAAAATTTATTACGACTGCTGCCGCCGCTTCGGCTCTACCTATAAGTTGTGCGGCTATGGCAAAGGATAGTACTGCTACTGAGAAAGAATTATATGAATTCCGAACTTATGAATTAAAATTTGGGGGTAACCAAAAAATGTTATTGGCTTATCTAAAAAATGCGTTAAAACCTGCCATGATGCGAGTAGGGGCCAATCATTTTATGCTATTTGAACAAGTTGCTGCGGGTGGACCCAAGAAAATATATGCTTTAATTAGCTATCCATCTTCTGCTATTTATATCAAGGCTCAAACCTTAAATACAGATACCACTTTCACTAATGACTCTGCTAATTATAATGCTTCGACTAAGGCTATTTATAATCGGTTTGACTCTTGGTTATTAAATGCTTTTGATGGGTTTCCCAAATTGGAGGTAGCCGAAAATGATACCGATGTTTTTGAATTGAGAACTTACGAAAGTATCAACGAAGATGCACTTAGAAGAAAAATAAAGATGTTTAATGACGAAGAAGTGCCCATTTTTAGAGATGCTGGGTTAATTCCTACTTTTTTTGGGGAAATGTTGGCTGGTCCTTATCGTCCTTGCCTTACGTATATGATTCACTCTAAAAATATGGATACGCATGCCGAAGGTTGGCAAAATTTTCTAAAGCATCCTGAATGGAATCGTATCAAAGTCTTACCTGAATATGCGAATACAGTTTCTAATATTCGAAATGTCTTTTTGAAGATAGTGTAAAACAGCTCTGTGGGTACGGCTATCCAACCTCAATCTTACTTGGTTTATAAAAATTTCCCTTCTCAAAATGTATCGCCTAGAGATATAGAAGTCTGGTTACCAGCGGAATATCAACAGTTGGATTCCCTTCCAGTTTTATACATGTTTGATGGGCAAAATATTTTTCATGGAACACAGGGTTGGAGTGGAGAATACAATAATGGCTGGCAAGTAGATGAAGTTATAGATAGTCTGATAAAAGCCAAAAAAATTCCACCTGTTATGGTCGTTGGCATTCCAAATAGTGGCATGCATCGAATGGCAGAATATATGCCTGAAAAACCAAAAGATTTAGTCAAACAAAGAATAGCCGAAAACACCCACGATTGGTACAAATCATTTGCTACTAATCCGCCAAAATCGAACAAACAATTAAAATTTATCGTCGAGGAACTCAAACCTTTTATCGATGCTAATTTCAAAACAAAATCAGACCGTGCCAATACTTATATATCAGGTTCTAGTATGGGTGGTTTGATTTCTGCTTATGCAATTTGTGAATATCCCAAAGTGTTTGGTGGGGCAGCTTGTTTCTCGACTCACTGGCCTCCCTTAAAAGGTGTGTTTTTAGAATATATCAAAGAAAATTTACCAAACCCTGCTACCCACAACATTTATTTTGAGTATGGTACAGAAGGCTTAGATGGTGAATATGAACCTTTTCAGAAAATTGCAGATGAAGCAATGGAAAAACGGGGGTTTATCAAAGAAGAGAATTGGAAAACCATCAAATTTGAAGGGCATGACCACAATGAAAAAGATTGGCATCGACGATTTCATATTCCGATGGAGTTTTTGTTAAGGGCTAAATAGTAAGCCATAATATAGCAAACCAAAACAAACCACTTCTTTATGCAAAAAATAAAAAAGACTATTGTATTATCTTCAGTCACAATTTATTGCTGATTTCAAAAAATTCGTTTCCAATATAGAGACCATCGAAGAAAATAATGAAATACGGCTATATCCAAATCCAGCCAATGATTTTGTTAACATCGAAATGGAGGTAGCTAAAGATATACCATGCTATATCTATTCTTTGTTAGGAGAGCGATTATTAGCTACTCAAATTAATTCAGCTAATCAAACCATTGATGTATCTAGGTTACCTGCCAATATTTATTTATTACAGATTGGAAATCAAATAATAAAATTAATAAAAACACAATAAAGGTATTTTGGTCATGCGAATAAAAATTCCATCTATCCATCATAGTGGAAATAAGAATTTTGTTTGTCTGGTTAGTGTGACTAAAATTCATTTACCGACAAAAATTAATTTAATCCGTTGCTAAAAAAATAATTAGCAACGGATTAAATTAGCAACGGATTTTTATCGCTTTTTTATCTGACGCTCTAATCGTTTACGGTACTATGAGTTATAACCTTATTATCCGTTAAAAAAAAGATGATTCATGAATGTAAAAAATATATTCCTCGTCCTTTGTTTAATAGTTGTAACAATGCCTATTTTGACCGCTCAACAATTACTAGAAAAAACCTTACTCCATGATGGAGAAACAAGGGCTTATACCGTCTATATTCCAGCAAACTATCAGGCAGATTCCCCTATCCCCTTATTATTTAATTTTCATGGAGGGGCTGGAGATATTGCGTCTCATTTTTTTGTATCTGATATGCGACCCATTGCGGATACGGCAGGGTTTATCGTAGTTTATCCGCAAGCACTACCCGACCCCAATGCTGGAGGTTCGGCTATTTGGACGCATAACCCCCCTACGGAAGTAGATGACCTCTTCTTTGTGGAAGCAATGATTGATACACTTGCGACGGAGTATAGTATTGACGAAAAAAGAGTATACGCCTGTGGCTACTCCAATGGTGGAGAATTTTCCTTAGAATTAGCCTGTAGACTCAGTCATCGCATTGCGGCTATTGGGTCGGCCGCTAGGTCTATGTTTATCGAAACTTTTAATAACTGCTCCCCCGCTTCTCCTATTGCAGTAGTAACCATTCACGGTACAAAAGACGATTATGATGGAATCACTTTTGGTGGAACTACCTTTTATGTCTCCTTAGAGGAACTTAATAACTTTTGGAGCAATTTCAATCAAACAGCTACCAATCCAGTTATAACTACTTTGCCAAATACTAATAATTCAGACGGCAGTACGGTGGAACATTTTTCTTGGAATAATGGAAATGCTTGTGTGAATGTGGAGCATTTTAAAGTGATTAATGGTGGGCACGATTGGCCTGGTAGTTTTGGCAATATGGATATGGATGCTTCTTTAGAAATCTGGAATTATGTTTCTAAATTTGATTTTTGAAGTAACGACTAATACAAAACATCGAACCATACTGATGATATTATATAGTGGCGGTTTACGACTTAGTGAGGTCGTTCGATTAAAAATTAGTGATATTGACTCCCAACGGATGTTAATTCGGATAAATCAAGGAAAGGGTAAAAAAGATAGATATACCCTCCTTTCTCAAAGAATGTTAGTTCAGTTGCGATTTTATTATAAAATCTACCGACCAATGGACTATTTATTTAGTGGCGTTCCTCCAGATACTTGTTCTTTTTGTGGGCAAAAGGCTTTAAAAGAACTTGGTTTTATTCCTCGCATATTTGTTCCAATTGGTAGAAGTCCTCCCGTAAATGTGCAAATCACTACCCCCGAAGGCGAATTTATCCCCTTTGCGACTTAGTTGATACTTTGTCGAATGGGTAAACTATACAACAAGTATAGGAATTATTTAAAAACAATAAGTGTACGATTAAATATGTTTTTTACTTATCCGCTTTTTTTATTATCTCTCTTTTCGTATTTTTCCATTTCTTAATACGAACGTGCTTGCTAACAACAAAGAAGAGTATGCAATTTGCATAGCTTCCTGCTGAATATGCGGCTTCGTTCAACTAGTTTGTGATGTGTCATTGAGCCATTAACTTTGGAGGTATCCCCTTGGCTTTTTCGGGGGCTCAACGACTCATACAAACCTTAGTGTTCTGTCCAATTAAAAGAAAAAAGAGAAAGAAAAAGCGAATAAAACAAAACATTTGTATCTTGCCGCTATGAGTCAAAAAAAAGAAATATTCTTAAAAAAATTAAAAGTTTTCGCAGAGGAACTTACCGAATACGTTTCAACAAATAGTGGTGAATGGTCAATTAAAGGATT
>CAYMSC010000508.1:2636-4464 GCA_964392805.1 uncultured Saprospiraceae bacterium | reverse complement strand
GGGCAATCCTCAAGACTAAAAATTACTTTTTTACGCCATGCAGCATATAGTCTTCAAAAAGTTCCGAATTGCTCAAATGAACTTCCACTTTACTCCAACATTTGTCCTTTCCTTTCTTGGTCATTTCTGCTTGAATTTCTCCTTCTTTTTTGGAAAACTCATAAACATAAACTCTACAATAATGGGCTTCGGTCAATTTTTGTTCAGCAAGCGCAATAGGTAAAATGGCACTCCCATGCATACCCCAATCTTCCATTTCTTCCAAAGTTGGGTCTATCCTACTTCGAGGGTTCAAATCATCTGTAACGACAAAGGCAAAAATTCTATACCTACCATCTTTTTCTACACTTAGAGACCTTAGATAATCGATTAAATTAAAGTCTTTTTCAAATTCGGAAATATTTACCGCCCACCTTTTGGCTTTATCGAGTGGTTTCCCCTCACAATCTATTTGTTCAATTTGGGTGACAAGCGCAAAGCCATTAGGTGTATAAAAATATTTATTAGGTCTAAATTGATAGCCCGATTTACTTAAATTGGCTGTAATCAAACTGTCAACATCTCCAAGTTTTGTTACATTGGTTAAAGTATCTACTGCTAATTTCAAGAAATCAGAAGCCTGTGGTGGCGGCCAAGGAAATTCTGGCAAAACGATTAATGCTTGCCTTGTTTTCCGAATAAAAAATAATCCTACTGTCTTTTTTCTAGTTTCAAAAGCACCACTAATAATTTGCGTATTATTCTTATCTAAAATCAACTTTTTAATTAAAAGCTCTTTAGCACTCGTGACGGCTTTTAAATAAAGGGAATCGACGGAGAAAATACGTTTTCCTTGCGGCAAATGATTAATATAAGTCCAGTATTTTTGTTTTTGTTCTTTATCCTCAATCGTAATTTGAATGCCTTCCGCCCGCTTTTCAATTTTCATTTCGGCAGGTCGACCATCTATTCTTCCATCATAAATACCTCTAAAAGAATCTGTTGATTTAAAAGGTTTTGCGTAAAAATCACTTTTAGCAGGTTCTTCCCCACTAAAAAAATAGCCAACCTGACCCTTCGCCGTAATAAGGTTAATAAAATTAGGATTGTAATTGTGCAGAAAAAGTGATTCAAGCATTTTTTGCTCCCCCTTATTATTTTGTAGTAAAAGACCATCTATTTGGTGTACTTTTTTGGTAACTATTTTAGTCCCTCTGAAAATTTGTCTATTTTCTAAATCAATTAGATTAACTATTAATTCTATTCCTTCAGCAGTTTTTTTTTCGCCTATGACCAATTCTATATCTTTTCCATCTAACACCCCATAATACCGTTTTCTAAAACGGGTTTGATGTCCTTTATTAATTTTATCCGGAGGTGTAAAAGTTAAAATGGAATTATCATTATTAGGATTGGTAGCCGCTGGTTGCTGTCCAATTAAAATCATCGGAAAGAAAAAAAATACTATTATAATAACTAATATTAGACCCTTCATTTGTTTAATTCATGTTTCGGGAAATTACATAGCATTTTCCGAGATTATACTTGTTAGGAACTTTGAAAAAATACTTATACGCTACACAATACAACAATATATTCGCCAATTTGTAGGATAGCTAAATTAAAATGCAAATTAAAAACACTTTTGGTAATAGTTAAAAATTAAGGTCATAATTTTTAGAGAAAGATAACAAATAGGGTAATTTAAAAAAAATAGCCGGATTGAAACAATGGTTTCAATCCAGCTAATGAGGGATTTAAAATAAGTAGTCAGTTGCAGTCTCTTTTGTAAATGGAGGATATGGGGGTAACTGCGACTGCTACCTACTTTTAGGGGGCATAATTCAGC
>CAYMSC010000508.1:0-2536 GCA_964392805.1 uncultured Saprospiraceae bacterium | reverse complement strand
GCTTGGTTTCTATGTTTGACACCAAGTTTATATTCAAGGTCTTTTTGGCTTAAATTCTTCAGCTGGTCGTCCGCCAAAAGAGACAAGACCAATACTGCATTTTCTTTATTCAGGTAGTTTCTTAGAAGCAACAACGTTTTTTTGACTTTGCTATATTTTTCGAAAGCCAAGAACCATTGTTCTTCGGTTTGTAGGTCTTTTTGACCCTTTTTTGAGTTGGACTTATTGTCCTTTTGTGTGGTTTCTCCAGTAAGTGGGCGCAATAATTCTCTAGTTTGATAATCTAAGTATTGAATTTTTGAATCAATAATACTGTAGATGTTGTCAACAATAGAAGCAGTAGTTAGGCCAACCTTTGGAGCGCACGTTCCTTTTTTCATGTTCGAAGAGATTAGGGGGTAAAATACAGACGTATCCGTATGGACAATCCTCGAAATGTAAGATCCAATTTGCGGAAAAAGAAAAGTTAAGTTATTATTTTTTATCATTAAGGCTTTTCGATGTTCATCCATTAGTTTTTGTTGAGATTGAATGTCTTCAATAATTTTCTACAAAAAACCTGAAAGTAAGGCAAACATCTTGTAAATTTTTAAAACCTCAAACCTATTTGTCAATAGGCCAATAATTTTCTTTTAGTGTTCCTGAAACGGGTGTGTTTCTTAGTGCAATTTTGAAAAGTACAATTCAATAAACGTGTGCAAAGTTTGCATGGCTTAGTAATCGTAATTTGGTTTGATTGATAGACATAGCCAAAAGTCTTAAAAAAATGGAAACATGGAATTGGGGGCAACTTAACGATTATCAATTACTTTTAAGCAGGTTCTATGAGAAAACAGAAAAAGTACAGTTGATAGATAATCCTTAAATCTAAGGTTCCATGAATCCATTTGGAAAAAATCACTTTGCATCATCAAGACATCCTTGACCGTAGCCAAGAATACTTAGTTCTTTGATGATTAATTCCGTGTCTTTTAACCTTGAGACTAATGTTTACAACCTAAATTAGTGTTGAATTTTTAGCATAGGCAAGTTTAGTTAGAAAGTAGAAAACCTACTTCCGATTTTAATGTTGAGATATGCTCCGTGGGAAAATTTGTTGTGAGATTAATATTGTTGTATATTTATATATAATACAAAGACTATGCCTAAAAATGATTTTCTGTAAAAAAAAGATTTTTTTTATTAAAAAAACTTTTAAATCGTTAATGGCAAGTTGCAATTAATCCATGAGGACAAAAAAAAGGAATCGACTTGTGCCAATTCCTTTTTTACTTATAACTTATTACTCACCACTTACATCTTAATATAGGTGTAGTTAGTATCGTCAGACATACTTTCCTTATATATATAGTCATTCACTTCTAATGATTTAAGTTGTGTTTCGTCGGTAATTTTATATTTAACAATTTGCTTTGCCATAGCACCCCGCGCTTTTTTTGCATTAAAGGCAATTACCTTAAATTTATCTCCTCGCTTTTCTCTAAAATGAATATTAATTAGTTTTCCAGTTAATGCCTTTGCTTTAACCGAATGAAAATATTCCTTAGAAGCTAAATTAATAATGGCATTACCAGTCGTCTCTGCTAAATCGGTATTAATGAGTGTAGTTATTTTATCATCCCAAAATTCATATAAATTTTTAAAAGTGCCATTCTTTAATTTAGTTCCCATTTCTAACCTGTAAGGTTGCATCAAATCCATTGGTCGCAAAATTCCATACAGCCCCGAAAGTATCCTAACATGAGCTTGGGCAAATTCATGGTCCGCAGCGTCAAAAGTATGGGCTTCCATTCCTTGATAAACATCTCCTTTGAAGGCTAAAATGGATTGTTTGGCATTAGCAGGGGTAAAAGGAGTAGAAAATTGACTGAATCGCTCCACGTTTAAAGTAGCAATATTATCACTAATTTTCATCAGCGTTTTTAGGTCTTCTACAGATTTCTTTTTTAATATCTTTACTAATTTGCTACTATCTTTTAATAATCTTGGTTCTGTATGTGTCCCTATTAAGGAATGGGTAAAGTCTAAAGTTTTAGCAGGAGAAAGTAAAATAATCATTATGTTTGTATTAGGTAAGAGACGACGAAAAAATAAGTTCCGCATTTTTCAAATGGATTTTTTTGTAATGGGTTGAAAACCTATGATAAAAACATTCAATTGAAAAATCAAATGCGGAAGTTATTTTTTCGTTATTACTAAGTAATAGGTTCGCCAATTTATTTTTTAAAAGTTCCTAAAATTTAGCGTGGACTTACATTTTTCAAAAAAACAAAGATTTTTTCAAATAGTTCTTTCAAAAAGTGATTAGTTCACTTAATTTAGCGCACAAAAGTAAAATTCTTTTTTGGAGAAATATTGCATTTAGAAATAGATTTTAATTATCAACTAATTTTAATTGGTTCGCCAAACGATGAACTATCAATGTTGAGTAAAACAAAATACCGATTTTTATCGGGAATGAACGATGAATTTGTTAAATAGAATAGACAATCGCTTAAAAAAGGAATAACTACGTGTCGGACACCTTTGAGGTGTC
>CAYMSC010000507.1:0-4467 GCA_964392805.1 uncultured Saprospiraceae bacterium | reverse complement strand
CCTTTAGCCTTTTTAGGTGCTTCTTATTATAATGGAGAAAATGGCGTAGAAACCGTCAAAGATTTATTTAATCAAGGAAATAAAGAAAATGTTACGGAGACCCGAACAAATCGTTCGGAAGCAAACGATGCAGAAGCAAATGATAAGGCGACTTATAAAATTCAAAAATTAGAGGAAGCACTAGAATATAAGCAGAAACGATTGGACGAAATGCACAAAGAAAATGAAGATTTGAAACAAAAAATAGATGAACTGGAGCGACAGGTTGCAAATGCTACTACCTCCACAAATGCTAGCTCAGATGAAAGTGCTAGCAATAATTAGAATGGAAAAAGTGCTATGTAGTTCCAGTTCCAGCAAATCTAATTAATCAAGATAATAATTAAAAATTACGGAAATGACAGACCCTATTTTTTTAGACTATTTCATAGCTGAAACCACAGGCAATGGTTTCATTATGGAAACAATTTTAAACGCCTGTGCCTTATTATTAGGAGCCAGTTTAATCCGAGGTGTAGAAGTGAAAAACTTTGTTAGTGCCGCTATTGTGGCAGTTATATTAGCATTACTAAATGCAACATTAGGTGCTTTTATGGACTTAATAACTGCGCCTTTGAGATGGATAACGTTAGGGCTTTTTGCCTTTATTGTTGATGCGGTCGTTATTTTAATCACTGCTCGCTATATGACCAACTTTCGAGTAGATGGATTTGGCCCTGCTGTTTATTTAGCAGTAGCTATGAGTATTTTTAATATATTACTGTGTATGTTTATATAGTGGTTTAAATGTAAAGCGGACGGTTTAAAAGATATGCCAAACCTTCGGAGATTTGGCATATCTCTTCCTTACTCACTTTAAGTTAAATCTTCCATTCGGCGGATATTATTTTGCAAATTGCCCTTCTAAATGTAGCGTCATAATCATTTTATCTACTTCATTGAGTTGTCGAACTAAGCAGTCTAAAACGCATTTACAGTCAGCCTGAACTGCTAACTGTCAACTGAAAACACTCAAGTCGTCTGCATCTTCGTCATTGCCTTAAATAAATAGGTCGGATAAAAACGACGAGCATAAACAGCCAATTTAGTTTTACCTTTGGCAATCAATAATTCTGGGGTATTATTTTTAATGCCTTTAAGAATTTTTTGCACACAAACTTCCACAGGAATACCATTTTCAATCAACGGGTCTGTTACATTATGCTTTTTGCCATCGCCTTCTAAAGCATTAATGGAAATATTGGTTTTCACCGAACCAGGTGTGACCACCATCACCTTAATATTATCCGCATGCACTTCCGCACGTAACCCATCCATAAAACCAATCACTGCATGTTTGGCTGCACAATAAGCCGTTCGCATGGGGGTACCCAATTTTCCAGCTACGCTACTAATCGCCAAAATATGCCCACTTTGCTGCTCCATCATTTTTGGCAAAATAGCTTTGGTCAAAGCAACGACCGCAAAATGGTCAATTTCCATAATTTTTCTATCTACGGCTATCGACGTATCTTTAGCTAAAGACCTTTGAGAAATCCCTGCATTATTCACCAAAATATCTACGGTGCCCATTTTTGCCAATACTTCTTTTGCCGCCGCAGGAATCGTATCTACTTTTAGTAAATCCATTGGATATACTAAGTGCCCATCTCCTGCTAGGCTATCTTTTACGGCATTTAGCTTGTCTACACTTCGGGCGGTTAATATAATTTTTGCCCCTTCTTTTGCCATTTGAATCGCCATTTCTTTGCCAATGCCATCCGAGGCACCCGTTATCCAAACTATTTTATTGTTGAAATTTTTCATTGTTTGTATATTTTTTATGGGGTTTACACCCCATGCTATGATATGTCGTACCGTTGGTACTAAAAGTGATTTTATGATTATTAATAAAATGCTGCTGTTAATTTATCGCCTACTTCTTTTATTGCCTCTACTCCAGCTTTACCCAATGCTTCCAATCCAAAAAAGCCGTGGATTGTTCCTTTATAGCGAGTGATAGTTGTAGGAATTCCAGCTATTTTTAAGCGCTCTCCATATTGTTCGCCTTCGTCTCGAAGCGGGTCAAAACCTGCGGTGATAATTAAAGTAGGCGGTAAGTTAACTAAATTTTCGGCTAATAAAGGAGATGCGTAGCCTTCTTTACGACTGGCAATATCTGGTGTATAATAATCAATATATTTTGCCATCATTTTTCTACTTAAGAAGAAGCCTTCTGCAAAATTTTGATAGGAGGTCGTCGTTAGTTTACTCAAATCCGTTACTGGGTAAATCAAGGCTTGATAACTAATAGATGGTCCATTTTCGTCTCTAGCTTTTAAGGCAACCGCCGCCGCTAAATTGCCTCCTGCACTATCTCCTCCAACGGCTATTTTTTGTGGATTACCTCCTATTTTCTGACCATTTTTACTTATCCATACTAAAGCATTATAAGCATCTTCTAAAGGAACAGGATAGGAATGTTCTGGTGCTAAACGATAATCCACACCCACAACTAATAGCTTAGCTGATTGAGCTAATTGACGGCAGATACTATCATGCGTTTCTATATCTCCAACTACCCAACCACCACCATGATAATAGATTAAAATAGGTAGATTTTCTTCTTTGGAATCGCTGTAAATTCTTATTGGAATGGATTGATTATTGACCAAAATCGTCTTGTCTTCAATACAAGTAATTGGCCTATCTTTTTTATATCTATCCATCATTTTCCTCATTTGCTTTCTTTGCTGTTCTACGGATATTCCTTCCTTCCGTTCAGGCATCAATTTTAGGGCAATCGCTACTTTGGGATCTAATGTACCATAGGGTGTTTTTCTAATGAAGAATAGCCCTATTGCCCCAATAATAAAAAGTAGTAGTACCAACAGCAATAAATAGGATAGCATAAAGGTGTGTATTTAGAGGTACAAAGGTACAAAGGTGTATAGGTATAAAGGAGACTAAAAAGGAAGCCCCAATTAGTAGGAGAAATTATGTTTGTCCTTTGTATCTTTAAACTTTTGTATTTTTAAGTAGTTACGAATTTAAAACTGTAAGGTAGGGAAAAATTTAACAATTCAAAATTTGTTAGCTCATAAAAAAATCCGAACTTCCATATACCGTTCTAAACTATCCGCCACTCCCATCATTAAACCAATACTTCGCTTGACTTGACCAAGCATGATACTGCCCTCAATAGAAGCGATAATAAAAAAGGCTTCTTGGGTGACATTAATGTCTGTTTGGAAATCGCCCGATTGAATCCCTTTTTCCAAAATCATTACTAATTCATCTTTCCATTCATTGATATACTCCTTTACTAATAGTCGATTGGTTTCATCTGTATCATCTGCTTCGACCGCTATATTTATAAGTGGACAGCCGCCTACTAGTGGAGGATTCAACATATAAGCCTTAAAACCTTTAATCGTTGCTAATAATTGTTCTTTTGGCGTGGCTGCTAGATTGGATTCTTTTTGGTAAGTTGCTTTTAATAATTGAAAATTATATTTAAACACGGCTCTTGCCAAATCCATTTTATTATCAAAATGATTGTAAAGTCCCCCTTTCTGAAACCCTGTTGCTTCAATTAACATATCTAGTTTAGTTCCTGCAATGCCATATTTATTAAATACAGGAGCTGCCTTTTCGATAATTTCTTGCCGTGATTTTTCTTTATTTCTAGTCGTTCGCTTCATTTACGAAATATTTTAATATAAAATCTCTGACAAAGTTAAGAAACCATTTGGTCTTTTAAAAGTTTTTCCTAACTTTGAGACTAAATAGTCTGTTATTCTTGAATTAATTCACACAAAATGGCTAACCAACGCAGTTACTGGGGATGGGGATACGCAAATTTTCCACTTCCCGAGCAGATTTTAAATCAATACAAAACTACTCTGAAACAACTTTTTCAAATCAAAGAATTTGAGCAAGTTACACCTGTACCTGTAGCAGATTTACAACTGCGTTCTCCTAGATTTACCTTACCAGCGAATTTAGCTACGATTTGCTCCCAATCAAATTTTGACCGAGCGAGTCATACTTACGGCAAAGCCTTTCGAGATGTTTGGCGAGGGGTAAGAGGTATTTTTCCCAATCCACCTGATTATGTAGCTTTTCCAAAAACAGAAAAAGATATTATTGCTTTAATGGAATTTGCAACTGCTAATGCCATTTCCTTAATTCCTTATGGTGGGGGTAGTAGTGTTTGTGGAGGGACTGAACCAACGGATAATCCTCGCTATCAAGGTGTGATTTCGGTGGATATGAAGCATTTTGACCAGATTTTGCAGATTGACCAATCTTCTCGTGCTGCGCATATTCAAGCAGGTATTTATGGCCCCGCCTTAGATGCCGCTTTAAAACCTCACGGATTAACCCTTAGACATTATCCACAGAGTTATGAGTTTTCGACTTTAGGTGGCTGGATTGCCACTCGTTCTGGAGGTCATTTTGCGACGCTTTATACCCATATTGATG
>CAYMSC010000506.1:0-4474 GCA_964392805.1 uncultured Saprospiraceae bacterium | reverse complement strand
AATGACTACCCAGTAACAAACAAATTTTCATGAAAAAGCACACTTACACACTTACATTTTTATTATTCCTTTCTTTTAATTTGTTCGCTCAAGATGGTATCAAATTTTTAGAAGCAGAATTAGGAGAAGTATTAGCTTTGGCAGAATTAGAAGGCAAACTAGTTTTTGTTGATGCTTATACAGATTGGTGTAAGCCTTGCAAAGCGATGGATAAAGAGGTCTTTTCTACGAAAGAAGCTGGCTCATTTTTTAACGATAACTTTGTCAGTGTAAAAATAAATATGGAAGTGGGTGAAGGCCCTCAATTAGCTGAAAAATACTTGATTTTTGCCTACCCTTCCTTACTTTTTTTGAACTATGATGGTTCTATTGCCCACAGATATGCTGGCTTTCAAGACACCAAGGGTTTATTAAGTCTTGGAGACATTGCGCTTGACGAGGCAAGTAATTTGGCAGCTTTAGCTATGCAGTATGAGAATGGTGATAAAAGTCCTGAATTCTTATTACAATACCTTCAAGCTAGTTTTCAAGGAGCAGATGGCAACCATATAGCAATTCTTGAGGATTATTTAGCTACACAAAATGACTGGAGCACGCCTGAAAATCAAGATTTACTCTTTAATCTCTTAAATACGCCCAATTCTAAACTCTTTGACTATTTAGTAAAAAATAAAGCAGCGTTTACTGCCGTCTATGGAGCACCAACAGTGGAAAATAAAATACAAACACTTGTTTATGAGTCTTTGAGTAAAGGTACTACAAAGCTTGATAAAGCAGATGAATTATTTAGTCGTGCTTATCCTAAAAATGCAACTAAATTAGCCGCTCAATATAAGATGGCACATTATCAACAAAATGAAAATGGTGCAGGTTATGCGAAAGCTGCTATTGCTTATGTAAAAAGTTTCCCCAACATAGGATTAGAAGAATTAAACGATATTTCTTGGAACTTTTATGATTTGGTGGACGACAAAAAAGCTTTGAAAAAAGCAACAAAATGGGCAAAAAAATCAACAAAAAAAGATAATTCTTACCTTAATAATGATACACTTGCCGCACTTTATTACAAACTAGGAAAAACGGGCAAAGCACTTAAAATCGCTCAAAATGCAATTACTATTGCTAAGCAATCTGGGGAAGATTATTCGAGTGTAGAAGAATTAATTAGAGCAATAGAAAATAAGTGAGTATGCTGAAAGGTAGGGAACGCAATAAAATAAAGGGCTTAAAATGCAATGACCGAAAGCAATAGTCCAATGCTCTCGGTCATAATAAGATTTTGATTTGTTTCTTTTAAGTTTAGTTTGTAAGTTAAGACCCTTTCGTTAGTGAAACTTTCTGCTGCTGTTGAAGAAATTAGAAGCAAGAACAATAGCTCCACCGATAGCAAATGAACCTAATGCAATGTAAAGAATTAGCATGAATTAATTTTTGAGTTTGTGTTAAAAGATTGTGCTAATTTTGGATAATGGTCCAGAAGGAAATTTGCTGATGTTCGGATTTTTAGTAATAAAAATATAACAGTGGATATGATTGGATGAGATTTCTTATTTGTATGCTATAAATATAGGAATATTTGTTTGTTTTTCCAAAATTATTGCCCGTATTGATAAAAAAACAAGCCTAATTGATAATAATAGACATCTATATCGTTTCTAGTAATTATCTCACGGATTTTTTTTTGTATTTTTTAGGAAAAGGTTACTAGGTCTTCAAAAATAAAAATGCAGCAAAAGATACGATCATCTTTTACTGCATTTTTGATATCCTATATAAATACTAATTTCTTATCTAATAAAAATCATTTTCTTTGTAATCACCTGTTCTGGTGTAGTCATCACCGCAAAATAGAAATTACCCGCATCTGCCTTTGGTTCAAAGAAATATTCATAATTACCTTTCGGTTGTATTTCTTCTGTCACCAATTCTTGTATCAATGCTCCATTTAAATCAAATATATCTAAATTTATCAAAGTAGGTTTGGTTAAATTATAAGTTAACTTAGTTGAAAATTGAAAAGGATTAGGTGATAAATCTAATGAAAGAACTTGATTAGTAGGTGTGAATGTTGCTAATCTAAAACTATTTTCTACTAGATTACTGGGTTCATTACAATCTGTTTCTTGAATCATCGCCGTAAAACTACAACCTGCTTCAGCATAAAAGCCTGGTTTTAAAGTAATAAGCTCTCCTGCCTGTAAAATTATATGATCATCGGCTTCGATATTTAGCAGACCTTCTATGGATACTTCAGCTTTGTAGTGATTTTTAGTAAGACTATCGTCGTTAAATACGATATTTTCCATGCAGATTGAAGTAGTATCTATAATAGAAATTTTTGCACTTTTTCTTACTGGATCTACACTCGAACTAAGTGTAAATACATCTACATAAGGTACCCTTATTTCGCTTTGGCCATTTTTCTTTGCTTGAAAGCAAAGTTCAAATAAAGGCGTAGCTACAGGAAAATCTTCTTGTGCAAAATTTGAATGATGCCAATGGATGTCGATTAAACTATCTCCTGTCAACCGCCATTGAAGCTCATCTTCATTATTAATTGGTAAATCTAATATATTAATGCTTTTGAATTCAAAAAATTGGGTATCCCATTTCATTTGATTGGACAAGAAAAAAACTTTTTCAATTCTACCCAGAAAAGCAGTCACACAGAATTCATCTTCTAGTTGCACCGTTGTGTCTTGCATATAAAAGAAGGCTCTATCAGGATTTCCTGTGCTGATGCCGTCGCAATAACTTTTTTCTTCCTCTGTAAAATAAGGCAAAATGACTGTTCTTAAATAAAACGTATAATCTTCGTTATCTTCGGCATTATATCTAATAGTCATCATTGTTTCATAAGTTCCTGGTTCGTCTTCAGAAAAAATTACAGAAAAATCAATGGAATCATTTGGCTCTAAATTTCCAAAACTATTTGATTGAAGGGAATATTTACTATTACTGCTCTGTATATTTGGATAATCCAAAAAATGAAGTCTATCAATACCTAAATTCTTAAGTCTAAAGGAATAGTGTTGGCTCTCTCCCCAGCAAATAGTATCTACTAAAACGGAATCATATAATTCTGCGGTAGTATTAGGTATATACACAGCCATAGTCGTAGTATCCAAACAGTTCAAAGCTAAATTTTCTATTTGATATTCGTAGGGTAACCCATCTAAGGAATTAAATGGAATTTTAATAGTAGCCTCTTGATTATCTGCCCTATATTTTGGGTTGAAATTAATTTGGAACGTATCTGATTCGCCAATTTGTAAGGAATCCAGAAAAGGAGGTTTAACTAAATCAAAAGGGGCTAGATAAAAATGATTAATCACATTTATTTTTTCAGGCTCTAAATAATTAACAGTAGCTGTTCCAGTATTTTCTATTTGAAAAGTATACAAAAGCTGTCGCTTTGAACAGATAGTATCTCTAAGAATTGTGTCTCGTAAATCTGTATTTGGAGCATCTACCAATGTTATTTTTAGGCGAGGGGTATCGGGACGAGGCATCACATTAATTTTAATAATTGACTCGTAAAGACTATCCGTTGAGCGATTGTAAGGAATTCTTATTTTAGCCTCAAAATCCCCTAGATTCATCGCATTAAAATGAATTTTGAAGCTATCTGATTCTAGTATTTCTAAATTCTCTGTTTGCAAATGCTGAACTAAGCTAAAAGATTCATTTGCAATAAGATTTACAGATGGGTTTTCTGTAAAAGTAAGTAACTGACTTCCTACATTTTTAACCTCCACCTTATAAATAGGATTATCTTCTGTATATAAAGTATCATAAAATACATTTTCAGTCCCAATACTGACCAATTGGGAATCATAGGCTACTTTTAAAAGTGGAGCATCTAAGAACTCATATGCGCCTAAGTCTACCCTTAAACTATCAGAAAAGGAAGTTGCTAAAATCCTTGGGTTTTTCAATAAATCTATATGATAAGGTGCTAGATAATATTTGGTAAAGTTCTGCCCTGTATCAATTGCAGGGGATAGGTTTTGCAATTGAAAATCTTTAGTTGCATCCACAAACATAGGGTCGATATTATAAATACTTTCAGGACCACAGCTTGCGTAATTGGGGCAATTATCAGATTCGATTAAACAGTGACTTAGATAGGTGTCGTAGTAATTAACTGGACCAAAGAGATTTTCTCCATTATTCCATAGAATGGAATTAAACAAATAATTAAATGAATTATTATTATAAAAACAAGCTTCATTTGTAGAGGAAAAATTATTGGCTATTGTTGCATTATAAAAGTAAGTTGTAAGCCTACCTCTATTCTGTTCGTTATTATAGACTACTGCTCCTTTTTCTGCATGATTCTCTACAAATAGACAATTGGTAATGGTTTCAAAAATGGGTCTATAGCTACTTAAAGTATAAATTGCTCCGCCGTTATTTGCTTCATTTCCTTCAAAAATGGTCCTGAATATTTGGATATGACTTGTTGGATTTA
>CAYMSC010000505.1:0-4493 GCA_964392805.1 uncultured Saprospiraceae bacterium | reverse complement strand
AAAACTATCTTAAAAATTATGAGTAGAAAAAAAATAATCCTCGTTTCCTTACTATTATTGGCTACTATTATTGGTGTAGCCGTTTATTATCTAAAGCAAAATGTTAATTTGGCTTGGGAAGAAAATGAAATTGACCTTGAAAAAATTAAATTACCACCTGGTTTTAAAATAGCCATTTTTGCAGAAGACGTAAAAAACGCTCGCTCTATAACTCGTTCTCCTGACGGGACTATCTTTGTTGGAACCAAAGGAGAAGGAAATGTCTATGCTTTAAGAGATGAAGACGGCGATAATAAAGCAGAAAAAAAATGGGTGATTGCTACGGGCTTGAACCTCCCCAATGGAGTGGCGGTTAAAGATGGCAATTTATATGTGGCGGAATACAACCGAATTTTGCGCTATGATGGGATTGAAAAACAATTGGCAAATCCACCTGAACCAGTTGTAATTAATGACAGCTATCCTTCTGAAAAACATCATGGTTGGAAATTTATTGACTTTGGCCCTGATGGAAACTTATATGTTCCTGTCGGCGCACCTTGTAATATTTGTGAATCAGACGATATTTTTAATACCATTACTCGTATCAATCCAGATGGAAGTGGATTAGAAATAGTCCATCGTGGCATCCGAAATACCGTAGGATTTACTTGGCATCCTATAACCAAAGAATTATGGTTTACAGATAACGGGCGGGATTGGCTGGGCAATGACCTACCGAACTGTGAGTTAAATCATGCTTCAAAAGATGATATGCACTTTGGGTATCCGTATTGTCATCAAGGAGATATGGCAGATCCTGAGTTTGGGGAAAAGCATGCTTGTAGCGAATTTACCCCGCCTGCCGTAAAATTAGGCCCACATGTTGCCCCACTGGGTTTGATTTTTTATACGGGCAACCAATTTCCCAAAAATTATAACAACCAATTATTGATTGCCGAGCATGGCTCTTGGAATCGTGCAGACCCCATTGGTTATCAATTGTCCTTGGTGCGGTTTGATGCAGAGGGCAAGCCAGCAGGTAAATCTGCTTTTGCGTCGGGTTGGCTAGAAGATGGTGATGCTTGGGGTAGACCTGTAGATTTAGCGCAATTGCCAGATGGTTCGGTTTTGTTGTCCGATGATTTTGCAGATGTGATTTATAGGATATATTACGAAAATTAAGGATTAAGTGAAAAAAGTAAGATGGATGGTTTTAGAACAAAAGATAAAGACAATTTGGATAGTTAGGTTTTAAATCCTAATTTTACCAAAAAACAAAAACCTAACTTTTGAGCCACATCATAATAATATGAAAAAAATACTACAACTCCTTCTTCTTTTAATTGGTTTAATACTAGTCATCGGTTGGGTAACTATGACCTTTTTTCCTGAAAAGTTAGTTCCTTTTATGCTTCAACAGCAACTTAAAAGAGCACAAACACAGATAGAAAAAAACAATCAACTATTAGCCGATACCGAAAGTATCTATGTTTATACCGTTGGTACTTCTTCCCCGCTGCCAAGCCAACGAGCACAAACAGGAACAGCTATTATCGTTAACGGTCATTTTTTTATGTTCGATGTGGGAGATGGCGTTGTGAGACAAGCTGGTAATATGGGACTACCCCTTAATCGACTCGATGGGATTTTTATTACGCATTACCATTCTGACCATTTTATGGATTTGGCAGCTTTGATTAGTCGTTCTTGGTTAATGGGACGTAGTAATGATTTGCATTTATATGGGCCTGATGGAACGGATAGTATCAATCAATCGGTCAAAGGCTTTTTGCATTTAGAAAATAAACACCGGGTGGACCATCATGGACATGAGATTATGGATATTTCAAAAGTTCATGCCATTTCTCATGAATTCAAGAATGTGCAGAATAGCAAGGAAGTAATTTATCAGCAAGATGGCATTACTATTACCGCTTTTGATGTGAACCACGAACCCATTGAACCTGCTGTTGGTTATGCCATCGAATATAAAGGTAAAAAAGTGGTAATTAGCGGAGATACCAAAAAGAATGATTTGGTATTGGAAATGGCTAAAGATGCAGACTTGCTATTGCATGAGGTTATTTTAAACTCTTTGTTGCGACAAATGTCAGCTAATCTTGGAGAAATTGGAATGACTAGAAATGAAAAAATAATTACAGATGTTCAAGATTATCATACGACTCCAGCGGAGGTAGCAGAGATTGCTGCTAAAGCCAATGTGAAAAAATTAGTCCTTCATCATTATGCGCCTGCCCCCGATTTTAGGTTCATTAAAAATTTATACAAAAAGGAATTAGTAGGCTATGATGGACCTATTGTTTTTTCTAATGATGGGGATTTGTTTATAGTTAAATAAGCGTCAGAAGGTGTCATTAATACAAGCCTTTAGGCTTGTTCAGTCATAAGCCAAAAAGTCTAAAGACTTTTGAACCCGACAGATTAAAGTCTGCACTACCAGTTGCCTTTATTGAGTACTTATAATATTTACAACCAACAAAATATGGATTATCCAAAAGGAATTACTGATTTACAACAATTAATCAAAAATATGGAACCTGTTTTAAATGAAGGGGAATATATTTTTATATCTGTGCCTGATATATCAAAAATTCCTAGAGATAAGACCATTTGCGAAATGATAGAAAAAGAGGGTAGAACGGTAGTTTTGGCAAAAGAAGATGCTGAAAATTTTGGCTTACCTTTTGAATTTGTTGCTGCATGGATTACTTTAAATATTCACTCCGCTTTGGAGGCGGTTGGATTAACCGCTGCTTTTGCGACTGCTTTAGGAGAAAATAATATTAGTTGTAATGTGATTGCAGGCTTTTACCATGACCATATTTTTGTAGATGTAAAAGACAAAGAAAAAGCAATGACAGTGCTTTGGGGTATGACTAGAAGCTAGTGAAAAAAGAAGCCGCTGAAAATTAAATGTAATTTTGTGTTGGTACTTATTTACAAATATTCTACCGAAGCTAATAAAAAAAGAGGCACCACTAATCAAAGCGATGCCTCTTTTTTATTGAAATACAATCAATTAAAAGTACTTAAAATTATGATTGTCTTCTATCTTCAATAACGTTTCATAAATTAATTTAATCACGCCTTCTACATCTTTTTTATGCGCCATTTCTACCGTTGTGTGCATATAACGTAAGGGTAAAGAAATCAAAGCCGAAGGGACACCGCCATTAGAATAAGCAAAAGCATCCGTATCTGTACCGGTACTTCGAGAAGCGACTTCTCTTTGAATATCAATCTTATTTTTTTCGGCAGTATCAATAATTAATTTTAATAAATTATTATGAACCGCTGGGGCATAAGTTACCGAAGGACCATCACCTGCTTTTACATCCCCATGTTTTTTTACACTTACAAGTGGAGTATGCGTGTCATGCGTCACATCTGTAACGATGGCAACATTAGGTTTTATGGTATCTGCTATCATTTGCGCACCTCTCAGCCCAATCTCCTCTTGGACAGCATTGACGATACATAGTCGATAGGGAAGGTCAATTTTATTTTCCTTTAACATTCTTGCTACCTCTGCGATACAGAAACCGCCCATTTTATTATCTAAGGCTTTCCCGCAATAGTATTTTTTATTTAAAACAGTCATTTCGTCTTCGTAGGTAATTACACAGCCTACGTGAATGCCCATTTTCTCAACCTCTTCTTTATCTTCTGCACCTACATCTATGAAAATATTTTCAACAGTAGGAGCTAAATTAGCGTCTTTACCTTTTCTAGTATGAATAGCTGGCCATCCGAATACCCCTTTGATATATCCATTTTTGGTATGGATATTCACTCTTTTTGAAGGCGCAATCATTTGGTCAGACCCTCCATTTCTCAGGACGCTAATAAAACCGTCATCAGATATGTGATGAACAAACCACGATATTTCATCTGCGTGTCCTTCAATAACGACCGTATATTTTTTATCAGGATTGATTACCGCATAAGCTGTTCCGTAATTATCTAGATGCCATTCATCAATGTAAGGTTTGATATATTCAAGCCATAACTTTTGCCCCGGAGCCTCAAAGCCTGTAGGAGAAGCATTATTCAAATATTTCTTTAAAAACTTTTCTGATTTTGCAGTAATGATTTTCATCAAATAGTGGTTTTGTAATCAGTTTTAATGATAAAACTTAGATACCTAAATAGATAAATCTAAGTTGTAGTGTAAATGTCAGTTGTTATTGTTCTTGAAATTATACGTTCTCTGACAAATTCTGTGATTGATTTGATTTTAATCTTTTTTTGACCGAAGATGAACAAACATCGTTTGTAAACCGCAATTCGGATGAGCGACTCAAAAAAAATTGGAATTAAATCGACTCTTTCACGAGACTTGTCATAGAACCAAATTATAAAAGCTGCAAATGTACTTTATATTATAAAAATATTTATACGATTGCTTCTTTTTTTTACGATTTGAACGAATTAGTTGATTATATATTCGTTCTTAGCTAATAAGTTGGATAGGTAATGGGAAGAGAGCT
>CAYMSC010000504.1:0-4510 GCA_964392805.1 uncultured Saprospiraceae bacterium | reverse complement strand
TCCTAAACTACGAAGAAAACAATTGTATTTCTAGCTCAACCCTAAGAGTATGTCTAAATTTCTACTTCCTGATAACCTATTATTTGAATATCCCGAAGATAAGGTAAATCATCAATCCCCACTTCGTTATCAATCTGAGTGCCACAAGTTGGACATAGAAATATTCGGAATTCAACCCTATGGTCAATCAAACCATTGGCATCCAATATTTTAGGCACAATTTTTTGGACAGGTTGAATATCTACCAAACAGCCTGTTTTGTAATTTGCTTCACTATCTGCCAAATGCCCGCCACAACATTTGCAGGCGTGATAATCGCCTTTTTTATCTCGCCGAAGGTCAATAGAATAGGTTAACTCCAAGATGACTTCCCCTTTTCGAGTTGTTACTCCTTTTTTCGGTAATCTTTCCAATCGTTCTTGTAATAATTTCTGGCGATGCGCTTTAGTTTTTTCCGCATCCACCAACCCTTTTTTATTTATTATTGCTCCATAAATTGTATAGGCTGCTTTTTCTGAAATAGCGGAATTGTCCAAATCAGCTTGAATGTTTTCAACAGAACGATGTAAAGGGTCGCCAAAACCACCAGCACCTGTCCACCAAACCGTATAAACATCATTAGTCGTTTGCATAAAACCAGGTTCTCGTAGTTCAAGATGCTTGGTATCTCCTGTCAATTCAGTAATATCTGTGACCAAATTGGACCTGCGAAAGCGTTGTTGTATATCTGTATTATATTTAAATTGATGTCCATTTCCAATGGCAGGATACCCACCCATCATGCCAGTAGAAGTTGGAATGGCAGCACCAGACATAATTAATTCTAATCGCATGGCTTCTGTATTATGCGGCACCCAACAAGACTCGGCAGATTGGCCGCCTCGCCATTTACCTGGACCTCCAGAATCTACGACTTCTTTGCGATACAAAAACAACATCGGAAAATTATGTTCTGTATGTTCAATATTAGGTAGCTTGCAAATTGGTGTCCGAGATTGACCACCACTATTGATGCCATCACCAGTTGAAAATGCACCGATTGCACCACCTATCGGGTCAATCAAGCCATAACCATAGCCATTACCGTATTGGTCAATGCCTTGAAATAGACAAGTTGGAAACTGACTTGTACCACCTATACACATTATGTCTTTTCGCATTTCAGCATTGGGATAAATCAATTTTGAAAGGACATTATAGGTTGGATATAAGGAAATTTCCATTGCTTGCATGGTCGCCGTAGAAACTGAGGCAGGGTGGCTGGCACAATTTAAGGTGCCTGGTACAGGGTCAAATTTGACATGACGCAATGCGCCACCAATAGCAAAATGTTGTTCCCAACAAAGCAATTGGTTTAGCGCAATCATCACCGAGCCTCGCCAACCCGAATAAGTGGAGTTCATCCCACCACCTTGTGGTGCAGTACCTTCATTATCGAAAGTGATTTCAGTTTCCTTTTTGGTAAGGGTGATGCAAACTTGATGGGCTTTGCGGTCGCCTACATGGCTGCATTCTATAAAAGTGCGGTCACGGTAAATACCATCGGGCAGTTTTTTCATTTTTGCTAAAAAGGCTTGTTCCCCAATGTCAATCACTTTTCGCATCGCACCTTTTACTTGTGCCGAACCGTATTGCTCAATCAGTTTTAAAATTCGATTTTTGGCAACATTGTTACCAGCCATTTGCGCTCGAAAATCTAAAGCTACCAAATTAGGCTTTCGAGAAGCCCGAAGATATAAATCTTCAATATCTTTTCGAATTTCACCATTTTCAACAATCTTAGTCGGTGGAATTAAGATGCCTTCATCAAATGAAGAGGTGGCTTGGGTACAAAAACTGCTCGGCGTAATACCACCAACATCGTATTGATGCAAACAATTGGTTACCCAACAAAACAATTCATCTTTATAAAAAACAGGACAAGCCAAAATCGTATCCATCTGATGTGCCGCCCCAATCCACGGGTCATTGCACAAAAACATATCACCGTCTTTGATACCTGGATTTGCAGAACGATTTTCTAAAGTCCACTTCACCGCCAAGTCCGTCACGCCCGACATATACTGCATATAAGGGCCGAAATATACAAACTCTCCGTCTTCTGTTAAAATGGAAGGATTGAGGTCGAGTGCATACACCGCTACTGGCGAACCAGAAATGCGCTGAATCGTCATGCCATGTTCTTCATTAACATTAAATAAAGAATGACGAATGACCTCAAAAGTGAAGGGGTCTAAGTTTTTATCCGCCTCTTTGTGGAGTTTTAAATTGCCTTTTATATTTAATTTTTCAGGCGCAACATATCCGTATTTTAGTTCCTCCCATTGGTTGGGATTCATTTGTGATAATTTCATCTTTAATTTTGAATGTGACTATACTAAATTGGACTTAACTCAAAATTCTCATATTCATCTACCTGAATTTGATGACTTGGTGGGACAACGACCGTTGTATCAGGTGTTTCAATTAAGGCAGGCCCTTTGATTAGATTACCAGGTAGCATTTTCATACCATCCATAACTGTCGTTTCTAATTCTTTTTGAACAGCAGTCCACCAAACTTGTCGGCTTGGTCGGAAGGCATCCAATTCAGGTTTTTCACCGACCAATTTTCTTTTATTCATTAATGGCTTCATTGTTGCCGCACTTGCTCGGCAGCGGAAAGTAACCGCTTCCAATTCCGCAGCTCGAAAGGCAGCACCCTTACCATATAATTCTTCATAACGAGTAAAAAAGGCTTCTTTTAAATTTTCAATTCCCTCTTCATTCATCCTATCTGAATGGAGCATTACTTCTACTTCATTGATTTGGCCTCTATGTCGAATGTCAATTGAGTAGGTTAAAGTCTGTTCATAATCGCCATCTTTGCTTAATTGTGTGCTGCCTCTTTTTCCTAATTCGAGGAAAATTTGGTTAAATTTTTCAGCACTCCAAGTGGAACTAACCAACACTTGTGAACGCTCGTACAAATGTAAAATATCGGCAGCCGAAGCCCCAAAAGCACACCAAACCGAGGCACATTCTCGTTGAGGTACAATCACTTTTTCTATATCTAAAGCCGATGCAAAAGCCGTAGCGTGTAAAGCACCTGCACCACCAAAAGCATACAAAACAAAATGGCGAGGGTCGTAGCCTTTTTGAATAGTTACTTGCCGAATGAGGTCTGCCATATTGAATTCTACAATCCGACAAATCCCTGCTGCTGTTTCCATCATGGATTTGCCAATTTGTTTGCCCAATTTTGTAATAGCTATTTCTGCCGCTTTTTTATCCAATTTTATAGAACCACCTGCAAAATTATTGGGGTCAAGGCGACCCAAAACTAAATTAGCATCTGTAACAGTTGGCTGAGTCCCCCCTCTACCATAACAAATCGGACCAGGCGTAGAACCTGCACTCAAAGGACCAACCTTGAGCGTTCCAGTCAATTTATCGACTGTTGCGATGCTGCCACCACCTGCACCTATTACATCAATATCCACTCGTGGCAAAAAATATTCATATTGATTGACTGAACTGATATAAGAAGCAGCAGCTTGTCCATTTTTAATGACTCCCACATCGAAAGATGTACCGCCCATATCAGTTGTGATGATATTGGAATGCCCCATTACTTTACCTAAATAGGCAGAGCCCGTCACACCTGAAACTGGACCAGAGTCCAAAGTTAACAAGGGTGCAGCCTTAGATTTTTCAACAGATACCGTTCCACCAGAGCAAGTCGTAATTTGCAGAGGGTGCTGATAGCCTAAGTTTTTCAATCGCTCGTCCACTCGCTGCATATAATCGGCAACAATAGGACCTGTGTGGGCATTAAGTGCAACAGCAGTCATCCGTTCGTATTCCCCCCATTTTGGCACTAACTCTGCTGAACAAGTGACAAACATATCAGGCATCATTTCTTTAATAATTGCTTTGGTACGCATCTCGTGTTGGGGTGCTTTGAATGACCATAAATAACACACAGCAATAGCTTCAACACCTGCCGTCACCAATTCTTTTACTGCTTTTCGGACATCCACTTCGTTCAATGGAGCAACTTCATTTCCAAAACAATCCACTCGTTCAGAAATACCTCGAATCAATCGTTTTGGAACAATAGGATTAGGTTTACTACTCGAAGGATAATGGCATAATTTTTTTAAATCTCTCCCTGTTATGCCTCGACTACCTCGCATTATATGAATAGCATCTTCGTGTCCCTTGGTAGTTAGTAAGCCTACAATTGCTCCTGTTCGTTCAATCAAAGCATTGGTACCAATGGTTGTACCGTGTGATAATAAGGCAATTTTGCCTACCATTTCTTCAATCTTTTCACCTCTTTTTTTTGCAGCAGCAGTTAGCACATTATATATCCCAACAGAACGGTCAGCAGGGGTAGAAAGTGACTTTGCTGAAGTAAATTGACCTTTTTTATCAATTACTACACAATCGGTAAAGGTGCCACCAATATCAATGCCGCATAATAATTCTGACATGATTATTCTTGAATTTTGAATGAATTTTAAATA
>CAYMSC010000503.1:0-4527 GCA_964392805.1 uncultured Saprospiraceae bacterium | reverse complement strand
ATTTCTTTGATAGGGTAGGGATGCACCACAGTTTTTTACAAGCGGATGCTTCGGGCACATTTATAGGCGGAGCATTTGCTTATGCCTCACCACGAGATTGGCTGCGCTTTGGTTTATTGTATTTGAATGATGGCATTGCTGAAAATGGTGAAAGAGTATTAGCTGAGGATTGGGTGAAATATACCAATACCCCGTCCGCCGCATCTTTAAAAAGTAGGGGCTATGGCGCACAATTTTGGTTAAATGCTAAGACCAAAAATCAATGGATTCCCAATGCGCCTGAAGATATGTTTGCTGCTAAAGGGCATTATGGACAATATGTGGTGATTATTCCATCTATGGAGTTGGTGATTGTTCGTTTGGGGCAAACTTATAATACGGAGGCTTTTGATGTGGATGAATTTATTGAGGATGTGGTGAATGCTATTGAAAGTTAATTTTTAGTCTAAGTTTTCATTTAGTAACGAGTGAAAAATAAGTTCCCCATTTTGGGTAGTCAAATTTGAATTTAGACAAGGCAAAAAACATAGGCATAGCCTAGTTATGACGAGACTTTTTAACGCAGTATAAATTTAAAGTTGGCAGCCATAAATGCGGAAGTTATTATTTAGTCGTTACTTAATTACCTTTTTAATGCCTTGTTGACAAATGGAGAAGGGTAAATGACAGGTCTGGAGACTAACTCTGAATTACAAGCGGTTCACTTCGTTTATGTGTCGAATCCTATCTAATTGAATCGGGGTATCAAATTTTTTATGAATTTTATCGGGTTGAGCCTCCCTTCAATCTTTTACATGCGGTTTATCAAACCATTTTATATTTCCAAAATATCTCTATAAAAAATACGATGACTAATTTGATATAGTGAAATAAAAAATCGCAACCCCCAAAACAGAAGTTGCGACATAAAACTCAAGTAAAATGATGATTTTTTAAGGCTTAAGCTATGCCAAATCTCAAAGATTTTGCATAACTATATTACCTATTCTCCACCACCAAAATCATAAGTCAACGTAACCAAAGTCCGCCGACCAATCTGTGGGAATAAAGGGAAAGCTCGATATTCATTATTAAATAAATTTTGAGCAGAAACATCAATAGAAAGCCCATTGTTAAACTTATAACCAAGGCCCAAATCTACTAGGTTTTTGACCTCCGTATCTCCTGAAAATTGACCCAATAAAGCGAAGAAAGAATCATCGTGTTGGAAAGAAAGATTCGCTCTAAAACCTTGTAAAGGCGCATAATTAGCACCTAATCTGTACTTATTCTTAGGTGCAGAAATGGAAGTTGTTTCTGTCTGTCCATCTGAACCTTTGATGATTGGATTAAAGATATTTTCGGAGATATAAGAGTAATTACCAAAGAACGATAAATCTGCGTTCACATAATATTCTAAACCTAAATCTAAGCCTGTATAATTATAGGCTTCAAACGTTCTATACCCTGCGGCTACATGCGTTACGCCATTATCAGGGACATTTTCTGTTTCGACAGTACCTAAGATAAATCCATTGGCTAAAGGGGCAATCCCCTGCGCAAAACCATCACCACCTTGGGTATAACCTGCTGCATAGCCTGCTGCAATTTGTGCAGCTATTGCTTCTACAGGGGCGGGCAAAGCAGGAGCTAATGGCGTTAATTGTTCAATTAAAAATGGGGTGAGTTGTGCTGCAACTGCAGCTCCTAAATCTGCGCCAATATTATCCACTCCTATTAGCCCAAAAGATGGGCTGATTGCTGTAAATAAAGTTGCGCCATCAATATTTCTATTGTAAATATCTAAAGACACCCCTAATTTATCTCCAATCAAGCCTTTATAACCAAATTCCCAAGTATCCTCTACTCTTAAACTAGCTGCTGGAGCATTGGATAAACCAAGTGGTTGTTGGTTAAAGAGATTGATGCCTGCTAAGGTGCCCGTTGTACCTGTTGCAAAATTAGCAGGGTTGGTTAAGAAAGCATTGATACCAGGAATTAAAGCGGCAAATGCAGGATTGGCCATTGTTAATTGCTGGGCAACCCCTGCTAAAATATCTGCTCCTGCGGCTTGGGTAACAGCCCCTTGCACAAATCCCAGAGGCAAGCCTGGTGTCCCAACTGGAATATTAGGGAAAGGCAATACGCCATTAAATCTAATTTCTGGATTGGCGGCAAAAGTTTGTTCATTTTTATTGCCAACCAACCAAATATCATAAGCACCTGGGACGGGAGAAGAAACAGGGAAATCAATGTTAATTTGTAATTGAGAAGGAGAACTAACCGCACGATTATAGCCAAATCGGAACGTATGTTTTGGTGAAGGTTTATACACTAAAACTGCCCTCGGAGAAAAAGCGGTTTCATCTAAAAAATTAAAACGGTCGGCTCTACCTGCCAAGACTAAATCCAATTTGTCGGCCAAAGCAAATTTACCTTGTAAATAAATACCTGCTATACTAAAGTCATCGTCTTGTTCATTTCGACCATAGACCAAATTTCTACTATCGCCAATAGATTGTCGAAAATCAAATCCTGTTGTCCAAGTAGAATTTAAGAAATTTGGTAAATCAAAATTATATTGTATTTGAGCCTCTAGTTGGGTTCTTTCAATAGAGGTTCTATTGCCTGTTTGGTATAGAAAAGAAGGATTTTCTGGAGAACCACCGTCATTGGCTAAAATAAATGCTTGGGCAAATAATCCACCTTTTTGCAGCCTCACTTGTCCCCAAGTTTCTACCGATTGTGCCAAGCCTTCTCCTTGATTATTATAAAAAACAGCAGAAGCCGTATTTAATCCTCCCGCTACATTCACCGAGAAATCATCTTGTGGTCTAAATTCCAAGGTAGCAGTAAAAACAGCTTGACTCCAATCATCTTGTATTGGATTGCCGTCGCCGTCAGGGTCTAAATCTCTTTCAGTTAATAGGACTGTTCCAGGACCGGTAACATCTACAACACCATCGGTAATCGCTGGTTCTGAAATAGTAGTCTGTAATAAGGCAATTTGTTCAGCATCTTGAGGGTCATCAGGGTCTAATGAAAACTCATCTCCCCGTTTCCATACCGCATTTAATTTGAAACCAAACTTATCAGATACTTTAGTAGCATGTCTAGCAGAGACCCCAAAAGTGGACAATTCCCCGCCAATTAATTGAATCGTTGTTCCCGGTTTATCAATCGGTGATTTACTGATAAAATGAACCACGCCTGCTGTTACTCCTGGACCATATAAAGCAGAACCTGGACCTCTAACCACTTCAATTCGCTCAATGTCCACATTATTTAATGGAGAATTTAAGGCATCGAACGTACCTAAACCGGGACCTGATAAAGACCGATAGTCTAAAATAGGAAAAGAAGCAGAACCAAATAATCCACCGTCTCCTCGTAATTGCACATTAATCCGACCTGCGGTTTGTTGTTGTACCGTTACGCCTGGGGCACTTATCAAATTTCTAATTGGATTGTCATTGGGGGAGGCCGCTAATTTTCTAGCATTAAAAACGGTAATGGACGCTGGAGCCTCTTGTACTTTTTCCCGTCGTCTGGAAGCAGATACCACGACTTCCTGACCAATTAAGGCAGATGGCTGCATGGCTATAGCTAAATCAGATTGGGCAGCGGATACTTGGAAGGTTTGTTCGGCAAAACCAGTATAACTTATTTCCAAATTCCAAGGTAAAGGGGTATTGCTGGTAATGGAAAAATTGCCATCTAAATCAGTACTAGCTCCAACCGTAGTTCCGCTAATAATAACGTTGGCACCTATTAAAGGGTCGCCTAATTCTGCATCCGTAATGACACCGCTAACGGTAGTTTGAGCTTGAAGTAGCATACTTCCAAGAGTAAGGAATAATGCTGTTATTAAAGTTAATCGTTTCATAAATAAAAGTGAGTTTTAAGAAAATGAATATTTTTATGAACCTATTTTTAATAATAAAACTTGAATGCAAAATGTTAAATTTATTAAAATTAGGTTTTAAAAACTAAAATTACCAAAAAAATAGTTTATTATATAATAAATTGATTAATTTATTTTCAATTAGTCAAAAAAACTACTAAGCAACTTACAACTATAGGTGGGTAGCCGACAGATTTTTAAAAAAGGACATTTTAGCGAATAATGTTTGTTCTAGTTATTTATAGAACGAAAAGCAGATATAAAATATGAATTTTAAATATTTACTAAAAACAATAAATCAAAAGGTCAATTTGACCAAAGACGAAGAAGCTATTTTAGTTTCCAAACTAAAACAAAGAACCTATCTAAAAGGACAATATATTTGTAATGCTTGCATGTTTTAAGTTTTTTAGTTAGTTCAATTTGAAGTTTGGCAAGGTTCTTAGCCAAGGATTGCTGCAAAATCTGACTTCTGACAGTTTATGAAATAAACGGTCTGACTTCTGATCTCTCTGGTACTAGCTTCGCCAGGTTAACGCTTAATTAAGGGTCAACAACAACAACGGCTCGTTTTACTATTTCCAAAGCAGTGGTATACCCAGTTAAGTCTGGATAAACTTGGCCATCCTTTCCAGAATAATGTC
>CAYMSC010000502.1:0-4541 GCA_964392805.1 uncultured Saprospiraceae bacterium | reverse complement strand
TGACTTCTGACTTCTAAATTAATTTTCACAAATTTATCCCGTTTCTAGTATATATAGGCTTTAGCTTGTGTCTTTTTAAATTTGAATGCACCAACTTCTACAAAATCACATACTTCAATATCAAAGCAACTCCCTGGACACATAGTTATCGGTTCTTGGTAATCTCGGAGTACTTTTAAGATAATATTGGTAAAATAATCTTCTGTTCTATCATAGGCACAATCTGTATCGTAAACTACTTCAAATAATACGGGACAAGATTTTTCGGCTGCCACGGTGACTTCTCCAGTTATGGTGATGGAAGCACCATCATTCACACTAAAAGTACTAGCCGTTGTTCCAAGCAGTGCGTCAATATTGGAATTTAGTGTTTGTGTAGCGTCAACGTCCTCATAAAAATCCTTTGAATAAGCCAAAACCTAAATTAACTCGTCAAAGACATCAGCACCAAAAAACGGTGTTTTGCAGCACCAATTCTATTAATGCACAATATTGCGCTTTAAATAATTAAAGCCTTGTAAATCAAAGATTTACAAGGCTAAAAGTCGGGAAGACAGGATTTGAACCTGCGACCCCTGGTCCCCCAGACCAGTGCGCTACCGGACTGCGCTACATCCCGATTGATTTAACCATTTATCAAATAGGCTAAAAATCACAAAAATAGGTTTTCCTTTGGATAAGTTAAAGGGGAGGTTTAAAGAAATATAAAATGTAAAATTTTAAGTTTTCTACCCTTTGGTTTTGCCCCTCTGTTCATTTAGTTTTTCTTTTTAATATTTTAAAATGAAAAAAGAACGAACACCAACAGGTATTCGCTCTTATATATTTCAGCGGACAGCAATAAGGTTGCCCTAAATTATTTCTAGTAAATTAAAACTGAATTATTCCAAAGTAAATACCAATCTACCAAATAAGTGACGACCACCAAAACTGAATTGTGGAGAACGTCTTGAGTATAAGAACCGACCGCTTGATTGGAAAGATGGGTCTACTATATCTGGATAAACATCGAACAGATTGTTTGCGCCAATCGTGATACCAAAATTGTCAGCTATTTGGAAACCAACACTAAGGTCGGTAATTAATTTTGCACTATTGATACAATCTACCGATGGGTCTCTGTTTTCTGGATCACAAGCACCAGCAGCTTCTGTAGTTTCTCCGAATAAGGTATTTCTAAGGTAAAAACTCCATTGACCAGTTGTATAAGTGTTATTTAAGGTCAATTTAGTACGTGGTACTGCTTCTTCTAAATAAATTCTAGAGACGGCATCAAAATAAGTACCAACCTGACCACTTTCTCTTAAAATATCCGAAGCATTAATTTCTCCGACTTGTTGTGTTTGAGAAAAAGTTGCTGCGAAATCATTAGATAAAGTCCCTCTGCCAAGTTTAGTTCTATGAGCGATAACAATATCTATTCCTCTTGATTCTGTATCAATTGCATTGGCAAAGAAAGCCGCTCTAGTCGCTTGTGCTTGATTAAATAAAACTTGTAATTCTTCATTATCGCCAGGTCCGAATTGTCCAGTTAATACCACTCTATCATCAATATTTACTTGGTAAGCATCTACGGTTAAACGTAGTCCTGCATCTGGCAATTTGGTAGTAAATCCTATACTGAAATTATTAGAAGTTTCTTCTTGTAACTGAGGAATGCCTAATAATTGCGCTGGACGGGAATTATTATTAAATACTCCAACTTCTTGAGCGGTAGTTTGCCCATTTTCTGTGACGAAAATAGTAGAAGTTCGACTAAACAAAATTTGATGTAAAGAAGGTGCTCTAAAACCAGAACTAATCGCTCCACGGACATTGAAATTATCACTTATCTTATATCGGGAAGCTAATTTATAGTTAAAAGTAGAACCAAAATCAGAATAGTTTTCAAAACGTACAGCACCACTAATTAAAAAAGCATCCGTTACATCTAATTCAAGGTCTAAATAACCTGCTACACTTGAACGGTTCACATCTACTTCATTAGATGGTAAGAAACCTGAAAAACATTGAGCACCTGCTGGTCTTCCTCTACCAATAATATCTGTTGTCAATAAATTATCAGGAGTCGTGGGGGTTACCAATTCTCCATTTACATCAAAATTTCCATGCGATAATTCTGTACCTGGAATCACTTGATAATTTTCAAATCGGTATTCTGCCCCAAATGCTACATTAAGCCCTTTAACACCTCCTCCTTCAAAATATTGAGTAATGTCAAGATTACCTGTATTTTGCGTAAAGGAATGACCACCTGCATTAAAATCTGTAGGAGAGCCTGCTCCTAAGGTAGCATTATGGGTCTGAGTCATGTAAAATAAAAATTGATTTCTACCAAAAGTGTTAGATAAATCAATATTCCAATCACCGATATTACCTCTAATTCCAGCGGAAACAGATTGATCAGTAATATTAGAATTGATTCTTGGAACGGTACCATTTGGATAAATAGAAGTAGTTGTTCTATTCTGACCCGGTAAACGATAGAAACAACCAGACTCCCCATCTCTGTATCCTATACCTCCAAAACTATAAACTTCTAAATTCTCTCCTAAAGGAATAGCCATATTGGCAAAGAATTTACCTTCTCTTAAACGAGACTGGCCTACCCGCATGTTGAAATCAGTTCTATCTAAACCACGAGCAGCCAATTCTGAATCTGTTATATCTGCGCCTAAAACATCGCTTAAATCTGCTAAACTTCCTGCGCCAGCAATGGTAGCTAAATCAGCACTTGAAAAAGACCCAACTTGCGGGGCAAAATTCTGTACATCTGCTAAAGATAAGTTTGCAATATCAGCACCTCCTGCGGATGCTACTCTTTCTATACCATTATAGGCACTAAAGATACCGCCTCTAAACTCTAGCATTCTATTAGTAGAGCCTTTGAAACCAAATTCACCCGTAAAATTGATGAAACCTCCTTTGTCACCAATTGGCAATCCATAATTGGCCCCAATATTAACGATTTCTCCATCTACATCTTTTAGTTCACCTTCAAAAGCACCAATTTCACTTGTGAAATTACCACCAGTAGTCAAGTTGAAACTTAACTTATTGACGCTCTCTTTTAAACGAACATTTATAACTCCTGCAATTGCATCAGAACCATATTGAGCTGCTGCACCGTCTCTTAATACTTCAATGGCGGTTACCGCAGAGGCAGGAATTGCATTCAAATCTGTTCCTACACTTCCTCTACCAAAAGTACCATTCACATTTACTAAAGAAGAGGTATGTCGTCTTTTACCATTCATCAACACCAATACTTGGTCAGGACCTAAACCTCTTAAAGAAGCTGGGTCAATATGGTCAGTTCCATCCGAAATCGTTTGGGTATTGGAAGAGAACGATGGCGTTGTGTTATGTAGTAAAGAGTTTAAACTAGACTGTGGCGCAGCAATAGACAATTTTTCTACATTAATAACATCAATAGGTACAGCAGCGTCCGTATTTGTTCGATTAGAAGCTCTAGTTCCAATGACGACGACTTCATCTACTAGAACACCTTGAGAAAGAGAAAAATCGGTCGTAGTAGTTTGTCCCGAAACTACTGTTACCGTTTGTTGGGATGGAGTATAACCGGTATAAGAAACCTCTAGCGTGTATGTGCCTGGGTCAACCGCGATGGTATAATTACCGTCAAAGTCGGTGACGGTACCTGTGGAAGTACCAACAATTAAAATCGAGGCACCGATTAGCGGTTCGCCTTCTTCTGAAATCGTTCCAGTAATCGTTCCTTTTTGAGCAAAAAGTACACTGGAAAAGGTCATTAATGCAACTAGCATTATAAAATTTAATAGATACTTGTTAATGTTTTTCATACGTTGATAGATTTAGTTAAAAAATTATAGGACGACTAAATTTTTAAGATTATTAATTGTTATTCCTAAATTTCTAGTATCCTGTTATTAAAAAATAATAATAATTAATTCAAGCTTTGGACAATCGATAGAAAAGCCGCCAGGCTAGAGCGTCAGATAAAAAAGTGATAAAAATCCGTTGCTAACTTAATCCGTTGCTAAAAAAATAATTAGCAATTGATTCTACACAAATTAAAAAATTAGTAAATATCTATTTTCAATCTGACGCTCTAGCTAAGATAGGGCGAACGAAAAGTCGTTTTTATAATATGTAAACGACTGATAAAAGTTGAAAACTTTTGAAATATTGGTTTGAAGATGCAATCTTCAAACATCGCTCCTAGTTTTTTCAATGAATTACACATTACAATTTTGACTTTTCGTTTGCCCTAAGCTAAGAAAATAGTTGCTGACAATCAACGACTTACGATTCTATCGATATTTGAAGATTTCATCTTCAAATCAATATCTTTCATTTTTTCAACATGATTTACTTCTAAATTTTAGAAGTTTAAATCGGAGTTTACGAAAAACGCATTAATGGTTAGCCTGTTTAGGCTTTTTCTTCCACAATCTTAGGTCAGTTTTAATCCCAGAACGGCATAATTTTCAGACCTAAAAGTCTGACTTAGTAACGACGAAATAATAAGTTGGTCATCTGGACGAGCTTATTTTGGT
>CAYMSC010000501.1:0-4544 GCA_964392805.1 uncultured Saprospiraceae bacterium | reverse complement strand
GAAGAAAAAAATAATGCTAAAATTTTACCTATACTTATTTATGGCTTGGTACTTAGACACGTTGAAAACCCCGAAATGCTTCGGGGCAGTTAGTGAAAAATATTGGTTTGAAGATGAAATCTTCAAATATCGGTCCCAAACGAACACGGAAGGTACATAACATGATTTTGAAACCCATGTTGCGTACCTACGGCACGATTAGGTCGGCTTATCTGCCTTATTTATTTAGCTACCCATGTTTAGTCCCTACGGACTTTGAGACAAATCCTGATTGTACCCCTTACATATGGTAATAATTTGGAATGTGGGGCTTTTTACACAACCCCAATATTGGAACTTGTTTTATTAGCCCTAAACATGAAAATACTTAAAATAGCATTAAAAAATCTTAATTCCTTAAAACTTGACACAGTCATAGATTTTACAGCAAACCCCTTGCGTGATGCAGGTCTATTTGCTATTGTGGGAGATACGGGAGCCGGTAAAACGACCGTTTTGGATGCAGTGACTTTGGGCTTGTATGGCCGAGTCCATCGAAATAAAAATGAGGGAGAAGTTTTATCTTATGGTGCAGTAAGTGGACACGCTGAGGTTGAATTTTTAGTAAAAGAAGAGGTCTATGTAGCAAAATGGATTATTTGGCGGTCACGGGGAAAAGTAGATGGAAAAATTAATACCAAAAGAGAATTAGCGCAATGGAATAAAAAGAAAGAAATATTTGAAATATTAGAAGATAAAACGAGAGCAGTTAATGAAAAAGTAGAAACGATTACAGGGCTTGATTATGGCCGTTTTAGCAAATCAGTCATGTTGTCACAGGGAGATTTTGCTGCTTTTTTAAAAGCAGGAGATAAGGATAGAAGTAATTTATTAGAGCAAATCACAGGAACGGATATTTATTCCAGAATTTCTATAGCAGCTTTCCAAAAACATAAGGAAGAAGAACAACATATTGCTAATTTAAAACAAGAGCTAGATGCCTTACAAATTCTAGACCGGGAAACGATTAGTGGACTTAAAAAAGATAAAAAAGCACTAGCGCAAGAAAGTAATACTAAACACAAAGAACTAACGACTATACAAACTCAAATTCAATGGAGGAATCGCTTGGTAGAATTAGAAACAGATAAGGAAAAATTAGGTGTTTCTCTGCAAGCAGCGCAGCAGGAAATTACAGATGCCACACCTGATTTTGCAAAATTAGACCGACATCTACAAACCGTAGTTTTTCAAAAAGAAATTACCAAATTAGAAAATTTAGAAGAGCATCAAGGGTTGCTTCAATCTGAAGCTGAAACGGCTAAGATTTCGATGAAAAACTACCAGCAAACACAGGAGGAATTAGCCACTAAATACAAGGATTGGAGTATTCAGTTGAAAGAATTTAAAGTGACTAAGGCGGCTAAAGAAAAAGTATTTCAACAGGTGAATGCTTTGGATGTGAAAATTGAAGCAAAAGAGCTGCCTTACGAAAGTAATCGAAAAGAGCAATTAGAACTACATAAGGCTATTCATCATCACCAACAAAAAATTGAAGAACGGAAAGCGGAAAAAGAAGATAATGAAACTCGGCTAAAAAAAATCCAAGAATGGTTAAAAGTGGAAGCGAAAGCTAAAGATTTAGAAGGGCTTTTACCTACGCTTACCCATCAAATAAAGGGATGGCAAAACTTGAGTGAAGAAGTAACGCATTCTCAGAAGGAAAAAGCAGAGAAGACACAACAATTATTACAAGCGCAGACTTTTGTTAGTAAATTTGAAGGGCAATATGTAGCCTATCAAAAAGGTGTGAAAACTTCGCTGGAGAAATTTGCTCAATTGGCAAATATAGGAGACTTGACAGACCGAAATCAATTGATAAGTCAACAAAGCATTGAAATAGAAAAACTAGAAGGGCAACACAAACACTTAAAAGATTTAATTGAATTAAATAAGGCTTATTTATTGGAAATTAATCAATTAAATGAATATGAAGCAGAAGAAAGAAATTTACGAAAATCACTTTATGCCATCGAAAACGAGCTATTGACAGCAGTAGAATTAGTGGAAGAATTAGAAGGGGTTTTGACCTTCAAAGCTGAAATTTATGAGCGGGAAAAATTGTTTGCAGGTTTTCAAAGGGAGCGGGGAAAATTAAAAGAAGGGGAGGAGTGTCCCTTGTGCATGGCAACTAGCCATCCTTTTAGGAAATTACCAAATTTTAAAGTGTATACCAATGAAGCAGAACAGGAATTTTTGACCATTAAAACAGATTTTGAGAAACAGCAAAAAAAAGTAAGAACGCTTAGTTTAGCACAAACGACTACGACCAACGAAATCTTACAAATCAGAGGAGAAGCTAGTCAAAATAGAGCAGGTAAAAAAGATTTAATCCTAAAGCGCATCAAAGAACAAGAAGAGAAAATTGCTGCCATAGTGCCTGCTTTTCAAGATGACTCGCTTTATACGACGAATGCAGATGTCCTAGAAACAAAATTAACCTTACTTCAGCAGGTAATTTCGGATAAAAAACAGCTTCGAGATAATTTGTTTGGATTAGATTCTGATATTCTACAAAAGGAAAAGGCGATGGCCATTTTTAAAGAACAATTTGCAAATGAACAAATTAAATTAACTGCTGCTAAAGAAAAAAACCAAGGAACGGATAAAAATTTAACGGATTTACTCCAAAAAAAATTAACTGCACAAGCTAAAATTGGAGAATTGATTGGTGATTTTGACTTGTCGCTAGAAACATCAACTGGTGAGGAAATCATTGCCCAATTGACTAAAAAGAAATCGGATTACGAAAAGGTTAATGATAGATTGGCTGAACGAAAAGAAGCATTAGTAAGCATTAATCAAGCATTAAATCAATTAACGGCACATCATCAGGATTTATTGAAAAGAGGAAAAAAAATAGATGAACAAGTAGAAAAATGGAGACTAGAGTTAGCTGCACTACAAGCAGAACGAGTTGAATTATTTGGTACGGACCAAGTGGAAATAATTCGGAACAGCCTTATTCTGCAACTAGAAAATACGGAACAGCAAGTCGAATCCTTAGCCCAACAATCAAAAGAGGCGGAAATTCGATTAAAATCGGAAATAGCAAAAGATAAAAAGAATCAAATAGACTTGGAGAAAATAGCAAAAGAGTTAGCAAGACAAGGAGCTATTTTATTACAAAAAATTCAGCCAAAAGGGTTCGATAGTATTGACGCTATAAAAATTGCCAATCTCGCCCCTGATGAAGTGGCCTCCTTAGAAAATTTAAAAGCCACTTTAGAAAAAAGAGTAACCCAATGGAACCAGTCTTTGAAAAATACGACTAAAGAATTGACTAAAACCCTTGCTAAAGCATTGACTACTGAAAGTGTAGAAACCTTAGTTCAAAAACAAGTAGCAGCGAATCAACAACGCCAATCCTTGGACCAACAAATTGGCAAAATTAGCCAACAAATTGAAGATAATGACCGAAGAAAACAAGCTGGTAAAGAACTACTAGAAGAGATGGAGATTCAGCAAAAAGAATATCGACGATGGGCCAAATTAAAAGATATTATCGGCTCTGCTGACGGGAAAGTTTTCCGAGCCTTTGCCCAAGGATTGACTTTAAAAAAGTTAACCGAATTAGCGAATCGTCATTTACTACAATTGAACGGTCGATATTTGATTCACAAACCGAATGATAAAGATTTAGCCTTAGAAATTATCGACCAACATCACGCCAATAACATACGGTCTATTCATACTTTATCAGGTGGAGAAAGTTTTTTGGTGAGTTTGGCTTTGGCTTTAGGTTTGTCCGATTTAGCAGGTAGAAATACACAGATAAAATCCCTATTTATTGACGAAGGCTTCGGGACTTTAGATGAATCTGCTTTGGATTTGGCGATTACCACCCTGGAAAATTTACAATCCATTGGCAAACGAATAGGCGTAATTTCCCATGTTCATGCCTTGAAAGAACGCATTACCACGCAGATACAAGTTCAAAAGAAGGGTAGTGGATTTAGTGATTTAGTGATAATGTAAATTTATTATATACTCCAAACGGGATAAAAGAGTGATTTTGAAAAGAGGTCAGAAGTCAGACCGAAAAATTACATTTTTCTGTCAGAAGTCAGATTTAAAAACTACAAAACACTAATAATCAATTATTTAAATCTGATTCATCTGACTTCTGACAGTCTATGAAATAGACGGTCTGACTTCTGACTTCTAAATTAATTTTCACAAATTTATCCCGTTTCTAGTATACAATGGTTCATGAAGTTTTTTAATGGTACACGGTTGAATCGGAATAAAGTGTTTATATCCTACTGCGTCCCGTTTTACTCAAAATTCAATCACTCAAAATTCACAACTAATTATTCGTTACAATTTCCTCTTGAATCAAATCTGGCAATTCCCTCTTCAGTCTTTCAAATTCTTTCTGCCCTTTTTGGGTAAAATAGGGATAATGTGCCTCCCAAATAGCTAACATCACTTGATGCATACTTACTTTTTCTTCTCCTAAAACTTCTCGTTCCACTAGCCAAGAGTTTAAGATAGCCCAAGTA
>CAYMSC010000500.1:0-4561 GCA_964392805.1 uncultured Saprospiraceae bacterium | reverse complement strand
GTAGGTTATATTTTACCTGTTCCCTAGCCATCTTTATTTTTTTAAAATTAAAAATAATATATGATTAAGCAAAGCTTGTTTTTTTTAGTAGCCTTCTTTGGTTTAACCCTAACTAGTTGTGGACAACAACAAGGAACAGCATTAGACCAATCAAAAATGAAAGAAGTTCCTGCTATTGCCGATTATATTGTTGGTAAAAATTTAGACAAATATGCAGTTGCTACTTTTGCAGGAGGATGTTTTTGGTGCACGGAGGCATCTTTTGAGCGTATTAATGGAGTGCAAGAAGTGATAAGTGGCTATTCAGGTGGTGTCATTAAAAATCCTTCTTACCGACAAGTATCGGGTGGAAGTACGAAGCATGCAGAAGCTATTAATATATACTTCGACCCTGAGATTGTTTCTTTTGAAACGCTTTTAAAAGTATTTTATGTAGCGCATGATGGTACGCAAATCAATCGCCAAGGACCAGATAGAGGCCCTCACTACAGGTCAGAAATTTTCTATCACGATGCAGCTCAAAAAGCAGCAAGTGAAGCGTATATTAAGGAACTAGATAATTCTGGAAAATTGAGTAGGCCAATAGCAACTATTGTAAGTCAATACAAGGAATTTTGGGTAGCAGAAGCTTACCACCAAGATTATTATCCTACGCATCAAAGCAATCCTTATATTGCTAATGTAAGTAAGCCAAAAGTGGAGAAAGTAGAAAAAGTATTTAAGGATATTTTGAAAAAGGAATATATGAGTAAGACATAATTATTTGAAGCTTGTTAGGGATTTGTTTAGCTCATAAGATAAATGCCTAACAAGCGCCTAACCATATAATAAAAGTGGGATAAAATTGGGTATTTGAAATGATTGTGTGATAGCACATTATTAGAATACTATGTTATACGGAAAAATTCCAAAATAATTTTGACTTTTAAAATTTTAACTTATTGATTGTCAGTAGTAATTTTAATTGTTATTTTAATTCCTACCATAGGAATACGCCCATTCTAAAACTTTAAAAATTATAAATTATGCAACAGCTAAAATTAATAGTTATCGTATTATTATTTTTTGTCACTCCTAGTTTAATAGCATCTGCAGGCGACGGAAACCCAACAGAATTGGGTAAAGTTACTTGGATTAGAAACTTTGACGAGGGAATTGCTAAATCTGCTACTGAAAATAAACCTGTCTTTTTATTGTTTCAAGAAGTACCTGGCTGTAGTACTTGCCAAAACTATGGGCAAAATGTACTGAGTCATCCGCTAATTGTGGAGGCGATTGAAAGCCTGTTTGTACCTGTTGCTATCTTTAATAACAAAAGAGGTGCAGATGCGAAAGTACTAGATTTTTACAGAGAGCCTTCTTGGAATAATCCTGTAGTTAGAATTGTAGATGCTAAAAAAGAGAATCTAATCAATCGAGTGAATGGTAATTATACGCAATTGGGTATTGTTCAAGCTATGAGAGAGGCACTTCAAGTAGCGAACAAGGATGTTCCGAATTATCTTAGCCTATTAGAAGAAGAGTTATTAGCTGAGCGAACGGGGACTAATTCTGCTGTATTTTCTATGTATTGTTTCTGGACTGGAGAAAAAGAAATTGGGAAATTGGACGGTGTCGTAGAAACGCAAGCGGGCTTTATGAATGGTAGAGAAGTGGTTACAATTAAATATGACCCTTCTATCATTGAATATGAAGATTTATTAACTAAATCTAATAAAGCAAGTTGCGCTAGTACGGTTTATACCGAAGATAGAAACCAAGTTGCAACGACAAAGGATGTTTTAGGAGCTGGTAAAGTAGGAGATTTGGGCAAGTTTCGACAAGACGGAGAGCCTAAATATTACCTTGGAAAAACTGTTTATAGGTTTATTCCGATGACTCAAATTCAAGCAACTAAAGTAAATAGCCTAATTGGACAAAGACAATTACCGAATGAACTTTTGTCTCCACGTCAAATAGAACTTTTAAGAAAAATTCAGGCGAATCCTAATGCAAAATGGAAAAACGCGATTAATAAGGATTTTGTAGAAGCATGGGAAGCGATTGATGAGGTAAAGGGAGCTTAGCATTCGGCAGTATGCGGTATGCAGAAAGTAGGCTACTTATTGAATAACGCTTGTTCGTTTGTAAATTAGCTATTACTTTTGCAAGGATAATTAAATAAAGACTTGGTCAGTTCTCGTAACTACCAAGTCTTTGTTTTTGTAGATTCATTAAAAAAATTATGGAGACCTACCAAAGTATTGGCTATACCAAAAAAACATACGGGGTAAAAGGAGAATTAAAGCTAAATATTGAAGATGAATATTTAGAAGATTTTGCACAAGCTGAGGTCTTATTTTTAGCCATAGCTGGTCGAAAAATTCCTTATTTTGTAGAATATATCAATTTTGAAAACCCGTTTACTTTAAAATTGGAAGATTTTGATTCTAAAGAAAAAGTGGTGGAATTGACGGGAAAAGAAATCTTTATGCGGCGATCAGATTTATTAAAGGAAGAGGAAAAAGTGCTTGAATTTGAGCCTACTTTGCGCTATAAGAAATATGTTAACTTTGAAATCCATGACAAAATACTTGGGAAAATAGGTGTCATTGAAGAAATAATAGAATATCCACAGCAGGAAATGGCTGCCGTTCAATTTCAAGAAAAAGAAGTGCTAATACCGCTAAATGAGCAATTAATTTTAACTATTGATTCCGAAAAGAAAGTGATTGAAATGGACTTACCTGGCGGTCTATTTGAGTTGGAGTAGGGGAGTAAGAGGAAGCAATAGGTAGCAGCTAGATTAAATGAAAATATTTTAATAAGGCATTTAAAATCTGTTGGGAAGCTAATTCGTTGGGCCTATTTTTTCCCCAACAGATTAGTTTCCCAACGGATTTTATACACATTATAAAATAGATTCAAAAATCCGTGTGGGAATAAAATCCGTGTGGAATTCAAGTATTTAATGCAATTTTCCACACGGATTTTTGATTTCACACGGATTTCAAAATTTAGCATTATCAATTATTTATCTGATTATCTAATATTTGCTAAATCCCTTATGATACAACCATCTATACATTTGATATAAAATAATTAATCAATTACATTACTTTTTCATCAAATCCAACATCGTCTGAACATTCACGGTTACGCCCGTTTCAATAGATTTTGAAGGGTCAGGGTAGTAAAAAGGGGAATGTAAACCCGGTAAATCCATTCCAGACTTCATTCTTGCATCAGGGACAGTGCCTAACCAATATAAAACAGAAGGCACTTTATGTTCCGTCTGTCCATACATTGCATAATCTTCTCCTACCATTTGTGGTTCTGCATCTAACACGTTTTCCGTACCAATAGATTTTCCAGCGGCAGCAATAATTTTTTCCGCCATTTCAGGCTTATTATAATTAGCAGGGGTGAAATCTTCTGGAATGGTTACTTTGGGCATTTTATCTTCGGACAAACCTGCTGCAATGGCGATACCTCTGGAAATTTCTCTAATTCTTTTGTGAACCAATTGTCTGACCTCTTCTTTATAAGTTCTGACGGTTAATTGTAGGGTTACTTGGTCTGGTATAATATTGTGCTTTGTCCCACCTTTAATAGCGCCAACAGTAACTACGGCATCTTCGATTGGCTTTAAAGACCGACTAACAATCGTTTGTAAATCCATGACAATCATACTCGCTATTACCACTGGGTCAACAGACATATGAGGGGATGCACCGTGGGCTCCGACCCCATAAACCTCAATATCAACAGATTCTGTATTTGCCATAGTATACCCTTTTCCTACCCCAATTTGACCTGCTGGGATAGTAGGACTTGAATGCAAAGCCAGTGCATAATTTGGTACACCAAATTTTTCATAAAGACCATTGTTTAACATCATTCTAGCTCCTGCGCCAATTTCCTCTGCGGGTTGACCAATCAACATTAAAGTACCTTTCCATTGGTCTTTCATTTTAACCATCGCTCTAGCCGTTCCGACCCAAGTAGTCATATGGACATCATGCCCACAGGAGTGCATCGCCCCTGTTGTTAGCCCATTATATTCGATGGATTTGGTACTGGCATATGGCAACTCTGTTTTTTCTGGCATCGGGAGGGCATCCATATCGGTTCGATAAAGGATTTGTGGTCCGTCTCCATTTTTGAAAATACCAACTATGCCATACCCACCAAAATTCTCCGTTACCTCAAAACCTATTGTTTTCAACTCTTTGGCTAGTGCCGCTGCTGTTTCCTTTTCTCTTAAAGAAATTTCTGGATTTTGATGGATGTTTTTATAAAAGTCTACTAAGAAAGGTAGGTCTTCTTTTATAATTTCAGCTTTGGTTGGTGGGTCTCCTATAGGTGTATTAAAAGCCGTACAAGACAATAAAAATACTAGAAATAATGCGTATCTCATTTTTTTGATTTTAAAAGTAGGGACGAATCCGCGCTATTAGATAGTGAACGGACTGACGCTCCAATGAATTATTAAAGAGGGTATATGCTAATATTTTCGCCAATTTTGAATGATGAATGTCGTCAAAGATAAATGTATGAATATTTAAATTTAATCTATTTA
>CAYMSC010000499.1:0-4587 GCA_964392805.1 uncultured Saprospiraceae bacterium | reverse complement strand
TAACTTTTCTCAATCGTTTACATATTATAAAAACGACTTTTCGTTCACCCTATTTCGATTGATAAAAACTGATAAAAACAAAGCATTTAGATTTTAGCGTATAAACTCTTTGAAGTGCTTTTTAATTTGATTTTTGCCCTTTGTTGAATAGATACTTTTTAAGTTAGAATAACTTGTTTTAGTACGAAATAAAAATAAAAAAGGTTATCAAGGAAATGGCAAAATTTATTGTTGCTTCTCAAACATGGTTGCATATAGTCCATCTTGTTTTATTAAATCTTGATGATTCCCTATTTCTACTAATTTTCCTTTATCCATTACTAATATTCGGTCACACATTTTTAAATTATAAATCCGATGAGTAATCAAGATTAAAATTTTTTCTTGAGCAACTGTCCTCAAATTATCAAAAATATCTGCTTCTGCAATAGGGTCAATAAAACTTGTAGGTTCGTCTAGAATAATAACATCAGCATTTTTGTAGAAAGCCCTAGAGAGTGCCATTTTTTGCCATTGCCCACCACTTAATTCTTCTCCATTTTTAAAAGACCTTCCTAACTGAGTGTCTAATTTTTGAGGCAATCGGTGGATAAAATCTGTAGCCTTGGCATAATCAATTGCTGCTTTAGTTCGAGCGTTATCCGCAGGACTATTAATATCTGCTAATAAAATATTCTCTTTAACAGTGGTATAATATTTTGCAAATTGCTGAAATATAACAGTTGTTTTTTGTCGTAAGGCGGCAATTTTAAACTGTTTAGAAGGAATATTATTAAATAAAATTTCTCCTTTATTTTGCTCATAAAGTCGAGTGATTAACTTTACTAGGGTGGTCTTTCCAGAACCATTTTCTCCTACTACAGCGATGATTTCTCCTTTTTTTATAGTAAAGGATATGTCGGTTAAAATCTCTTTAGTTGTTTGAGGATAAGTGAAATGGACATTTTTTAAGGACAGTTCCTTAATTTTCTCTGGCATTGAAACTGGAGAAACTGGGTCTTTGATTTGTTGTTCTAAGTCTAGAAAGTCAAAAAGATGTTGAATATATAATTTATTTTCTTGAAAGGCCACTAAGGTACCTAAAAGACTATTAATATTCGATTGACCTTTTTGAAAGAGTTGATAATACATAGCAATATCCCCTACACTTAACAATCCGGCATAAGCGCGTTTAGCTATTAAACCTAAAGTTCCGACAATTGCAACAGACTCTAAGCTTTGTGCTATACTCATCATTTTGGCTTGATGTACAAAAAGTTGTCGGCGTTCTTTTCGGATAATATTACGTAAACCTAAAAAAGTATCTAATAAATATTGCCCATAACCAAAAATACGTACCTCTTTGGCATAATTAGAACTAGTTAGGATACCTCTAAAATAACCTGTTCGTCTAGCCATAGGCGTTTGTTTTTCTTGTAAACGAACCGCTTTCTCTGAGAAATACCACCTAATGGCAGCAGAAGGTAGCGCAATAAAAAACAAAATAAAAGCAACTGCCCAATGTAAACTAAATAGCAGACCAATAATAGCTAGTAAAGAAAAGCTACTTAGCATCAATTGGGTCGTCAAGTTTAGAACTTGTAATGGGCGACCTTCTTGGCCCAAAGCCCGTTGATATATATCATGATAAGCATCTATATCAAAATAAGCTAAATCTGTTTTAATGGCTTTTCCTATCACTACTTTAGACATATAATCGAGCACCACATCCGATTGTAACATGGCAATGTAACTAGCCACATTACCAATAATAATACTCAGAATTTTTACAGTTGCAAATCCTACCAAAATCCAAAGGATATAATTGAAATCATATTGACCTTTTATTGCAAAGGCATCCAATAATAATTTTAATAGGTAGATAGGTAATAAAGGCAGGATAGATTGAATCAATTGTAAGCCAAATCGCCATAAAGTCAACGACTTACTGCTTCGCCAAACAATTTGCAGCATTTTATATAGACTGCTGAAATCTATTAGTTCTTTGTTAATTGTTAGTTTCTTTAGGAACATGAAGAAGACATATATGTGAATACTATAGTCGGGTCGGTTTTGCCCCTAGTAAAAAGTGCCGTAAGTACAAAATATAGACTTGAACGTTAGACCAGTTCCTTTTTGAATAAAACTTAAGTTTACACAGTTAGCTTGAGATATAAATTACTACGTTATTTACGATTTTATTAAACAATAGTCCGTGCAATTTTTTACATTAAATTGCAAAAAATGGTCATTGGGAATCAAGTAGTTAGTATCACTTAATTCTAATTTGTCTGTCAATTTTCTTAACGAAGGAAGTTGCATCAAATAGTCAAATACCATCGATAAGTGTAAAGTGTTGAAACTTGAATGTTCTTGAACCTCTAGATTTATCTATTGAGACGCCATTCCTTATATTCCAGCATAGGTTTGATTAATACAATAAAAATAGTTTCCATAGTTAGGATTTGTTGTGAAAACTTACTGTGGAAACTATTATGCTAACTAATTTATATCCTCTGCTATTTTCCTGCCGCTCACTAATGGATACGTCCGAAAAATATTTTATTTAAGGCAAAGAGGAATAATTAATTAGCCATTTGGAGTTCATCTTTTTTCACTAAATGACCACTTTATTAATCCATTTTGCCTAACTACAAATAAAATTTCTATTTCTATTTATTTGCGCTATAGTACCGTCCTGGCTTATCATAAATATCCTTGTCGTTGGATTATCGCAGTTACAATCATCTCGGTCAGGATCATAATTAATCGTTGTTGTCAAAGTCGTATTCATAAGGTCAATAGCCCTATCGCCGCAGAGGTCTACTAACCCATTATTACCTGCAAATCTAAGCCTTTCTATGTTTGCATTCGGCCCCACACCACTTTCAACATTATTATCTGAAAATTTGACTAGGCGTGGCGTAATCCATTCTTCTTTTTGTACTGAATCTTTTAATTTCATGTTAGATTAGTTTCTTTTTTTATTAGAAAATTTGTTGTCTATCATTCGTAAACCTTCCATCAGTAATAATTCTTGTGTTATCATTAACAGATTGTTTTAAAGTCAGAAGTGATTTTAAAGCTAAAAAAGTTAAATGTGTTAACTTCTTATATATTTAAAATCTGGAAAATACAATAAAAATCATGTCACAAAAAGTACATTTTTCTAAATAAAAACCTTGGTTAATATTTAATAAAAGAAAAATAGATTGTCTGTTATTCCTTTAAAAATATTGGATTATTTAGTAAGGGTGCTTTTTAAAACACCCTCTAGCAAGGTCATTTGTATACTTATAATATCGGTTTGGAGTAATATAGATAGGTGATGCTATTTTGCCTTTTTTTGTTCGTTTTTTTTAAATTAGAGTTAAGAAAGCATCATTTGGGCAACTGAAAATTAATAAGGGATAAATCCCTTTGCAATATATTAATTATCAAACAAATAGTCTACTTTTATTATGAATAAAAAAAAATTGAAAGATTTGAGCAAAGAATTGAAAGTTTAATTTCAGGACAACTTATATTTAGTCTTTATATTTGTTGTAATAATACTAAAGCAGAAATTCATATTAGATAACAATCTAATTTTTGATTTAATAGCTTAACCAGATACATCGCCTTTTATTACATTTATCCAATTTAATAAAAGTGATGTATAGATTAATTGAAGTAGTAGCATAAGTGTACTTAATAACTGCTTTGAAATCGAATTATATATTACTATAATTTAAGTCCTTATTTCCAAAGTTCAGAATCAATATTTTAGCATAAAATCAATGTCACAAAATAATGTAATCATTTCTCACTCTTTACCAAACTTTTAAACTATGAATAAATTATTTACCCTTCAATTTTGCACCTTTTGCTTTTTCCTTTTAATTGCTCCAGTTGGCTTAATAGCTCAAATACCAAATGGTGGGTTTGAAGATGGCACTGTAAACTGGGAACTGTTTACACCAAGAGAAGCAGCATTAACTTTTGATATAGCTACAAGTGATTCTCCAGAAGGTGGACAACACGCTGTTCTTAATGTAACTAGTCAAGGAACTAATAGCACAAGCCAAGCGCTTTCCGTTGGTATTAGAACAGCTTTTAATGTTCCTGTAACTGGTGGAACTTACAAACTAAGTTATCGGATAAAATCTGCTACACCTGATAAAAATATTAGAGCTAGATTGTTCATAAATGATGGTAATGATGATGAAGGACAAGGTACTATAAACGGTGCCGTACATATTGCTCCTGCTGAATGGACTTTATTTGAACAAGATATTGTTCTTCCAGAACTTACCTCAACTGGAAACCCTACTAAGTTTGTACGAATTACGCTTGGTGTAGGTGGTACCTTAGGAGATATTAGCATTGATGATATCGTGATAACACCAACAGAAACCTCTCCGCCAGCAGATAATGATGGCGATGGATTTACAGCAGATGTAGATTGTGATGATACAAACGCGGCAATTAATCCTGATGCTACGGAAATAGCAGGGAATGATATCGACGAAAATTGTGATGGGGTCTTAGCAGAAGCTGCTCCAACGGATGCAGATGGCGATGGATTTACAGCAGATGTAGATTGTGATGATACAAACGCAGCAATTA
>CAYMSC010000498.1:0-4591 GCA_964392805.1 uncultured Saprospiraceae bacterium | reverse complement strand
TGTCATATGCCGCACCTTTGGTGCTCAATAATTTTTCTTTGCGTAACATCAGTTATTAATATAAGGTCCGATTTTTCAAATTAAATTTTTTTCAATTCTTTTTTCCAAAAATCGGTCTTCCTTTTAATAATGCTTTTCTCTCCAATTACTTCCATTCCAAAATAAAAAACCATTCCCATTTTGGGAAAAAAGAAGGTGTTGTGATTATGGTAAATAATTGATTATCAATAAGTTATGAATTAGGAACAACTTTTTCTTTTATACAAGTAGGCAAATAAAAGAACAATGAATCGAATTAAATTTTTATTACTAATCATAAGTTTACTAATCAGCGGCATGCTCCGTGGGCAATTAGTCAGCACCATAGCAGGTGTCCTAGAAACACCAGGTTTCAATGATGGCCAAGCCTTAAGTTCTAGATTTTTCAATCCACATGGGATTGCAGTAGACGGTTCAGGTACTATTTATATTGCGGACCGATACAACCATACTGTTAGAAAAATTACTATTGATGGGGTTGTTTCCACAATGGCAGGAAAGGCTGGATTTAGTGGTAATCAAGATGGAGATGGAGTATCGGCCAGATTTAATGAACCTTGGGGAATATGCGCCTCCGAAGATGGAGTTGTTTATGTAGCGGATACCAAAAATAATAAGATTCGAAAAATTGAGTTGGATGGAACGGTTACAACGATTGCAGGCACTGGAAATTTTGGGTCTAGTAATGCACAAGGATTGGCAGCTACTTTTGGGAATCCAACAGGCATAGAAATAGATGCCTTTGGAAATTTATACGTGGCGGACCATTTGACCCACATCATTCGCAAAATTGATAATCGAGGTATTGTGACGACATTGGCAGGGATTCCTTACATTCCAGGAGGTGAAGATGGATTTGGTAGAGAAGCGCAGTTTTGGCGACCTTATGGCTTAACCTTAGACAATGATGGGAATATTTTAGTAGCAGATGAATGGAACCACAAAATCAGAAGGGTGACCCCACAAGGGGAAGTGACAACAGTAGCAGGGAGTGGAGATGTTGGAATAATTAATGGGGTAGGGGAGATTGCTTCTTTTAATTATCCTTGGGATATGACCGTCGATGCGGAAAATAACATTTATGTGGCTGATGGTTATAATTACGTGATTCGTAAAATAGCACCTGATGGAGAAGTGACCAGTTATGCAGGCACACCTTTGACCTCTGGTGGCGTTGACGGCGTGGGTGACCAAGCTACGTTTAGTGGAGCTACCAGTATTGCATGGGACCCAATAACCACTGCCTTATATGTTGGAGATGCCTATAATCATTTAGTTCGGATGATAACAACGGAGTCTAAACCGAATTTAACTTTAGTCAATACAACGGGTAAATCAGAAATTTGCCAAGGGGAAGACTTTACGGTTCGAGCGGCAACCAATGCTTTTACAAATTATGCCTTTTATTTAGATGATATTTTATGGCAAAATGGAGATTCTCCTTTATTTGAGGCACCTTTTTTAGAAGCTGGTACTCATCAAATCAAAGCTGAATCCTTTTGGGGAGAAATATTAATTGAATCCAATACCATTTCAGTAGAGGTAATTGCAAGTGAACAACCGACTGTTTCCGTAGTAGGCGAAACCTCTTTTTATGAAGGGGACTCGGTCATTTTAGTAGCGACAGGAGTCGGAGATTTTTTGTGGACAAATGGAGCAACATCGCAAACTATTACAGTGAAAATGGGTGGAGATTATTCCGTTCAGGTAACACCCTTTGAAGGTGGTTGTCCTGGCGTATCAGAAGCCTTAAACATTATTGTTTTGTCAGAACCAGTGGCGGCGGTAATTACGATTGATGGGAACGAAGTGCTTTGTCCTAATTCCACGACGACCCTACTGTCTAATTATGAAGAAGGTAACCAATGGTTAAAAGATGGGTGGACGATAGGAACTGCCACCTCTAATGAATTAATAGTATCTGAAGCTGGTTTTTACCAAGTGCAAATCCAAGACCCTGTTACAGGTGTCTTGGTTTTTTCAGAAGCAGTAGAAATAACGATAATGGATTTAGAAAGTGGATTTGACTTTGTAGCTGATTACACAAATGTTCAACCTGATGAGTCAATAGGTTTTGAAATAACAACTGACGTACCTGTAAACTTTAGTTGGAATTTTGGAGATAATGATTTGGTCGTTGCAATCAATGACCCAACGCCTAATTATCAATATGCAGAAAAAGGCAATTATGCAGTTAGTTTGATAACGGAAAATGAGTTTGGCTGTAGAGATACAATTACTAAAGAAAATTATATCAAGGTAGCCATTGCTACGGATTTATTTGTGCCTACTGGTTTCACCCCAAATGGAGATGGTATCAATGACCTTTTTATTGTTAGAGGGCAAATTTTGAATAGTTACAGTTTACAGATTTTTAACCAATGGGGTGGATTATTGCACAGCAGTAAAAGTCAAGAAATGGGGTGGGATGGATATAGCAAAGGGCAGTTGGTTAGCATGGGAACTTACACCTATATGATTGCATACAGTGAGGGGGGAATTGTGAAATATTTATCGGGGCATATTACGCTGTTGGATTAAGTTTAGTACCGACGAATTCATTCGTCGCTAAATTATTTCCCGACGAATGAATTCGTTGGTACTTCAAAAAAATGATAATGAAAAATAAAATGCTTCAAATGCTGCTTTTATTAGCCTTTCCATTTTGGATGGATGCACAAGACTTGCATTTTTCCAATTTCCAAAGTTTTGCCAATTATTTCAATCCTGCGACCACAGGAATGGATGCAGAAAATTTAAAAGCCAATTTTCAATATAGAAGTCAGTGGGCGAAGATACCACAAGCGTATCGCTCCATTGGCGTGAATATTCAACAGCAAAAAGACCGTTTCGCCTGGGGAGGAATTGTGCATAAAAACGGGGCGGGCTTAGGGTCATTGCAAACTACAGGAGGTTTATTAACAGGGGCTTATCAGCAACAATTAGCTAAAGGAGACAATCAACTTTTATTGGGAATAGGCTTAGGATTTCTTCAAAAAAGATTTAATCCATCGGCATTAAAATTTGATACCCAATATCGACCAGAATTAGGATTTGAAGTAGGGAATACCAATGGCGAAAACTTCTTGCAAACCAATAGTACGTCTATTGATTTTACGATTGGTGGTCTTTGGAAAGGGGCGTGGAATGGCAATCAAAACATAAAAACCCAATTAGGTTTTGCTTTGGCCCACATTCATTTACCGAATATGGGATTTAATGGCGAAACGAGTGAATTAAAAGCTAAAACAGTGATACATGGAGAAATTGATTTTCCTTTTTCTACCAGAAGCCGATTTAAACCTTATTTTTTATACCAGAAACAAAATATCCATCAAGAATTTTTAATTGGTGCAAGAACCAAAAGAAAGATAAATGCCCAGACAAACATTAGAACAGGCGTAGCCTATCGACTAAAAGATGCCATTGTTTTTCAAGTTGGCTTAGATTGGGGGAATAAATCCTTTACGCTTAATTACGATTTAAATAATTCCCAATTGACGAAGGTGACTAGTGGACAAGGAGCTTTTGAATTAGCATTTGCCATAGAATTAGGGAAACGACCAAAAAATCGAAAGAAAGATAGAGATAAGGACGGCGTGTATGATTATCAAGATAAATGTCCAGACATTTTTGGGTCAAAAAAATATAAAGGTTGTCCTATCCCAAAGAAAGAAATGGTTGAGGAAGAAATAGACACGGATGGAGACCAAGTGCCAGATGAATATGATGATTGCCCCTTAATCAAAGGTCCAAGGTTTTTACATGGCTGCCCAGATGCGGATAAGGACGGCGTAGTAGACCCCGATGATGCTTGTCCAAATTTAGCAGGAAGCCCGATGAATGGCGGTTGTCCAGTAGATGAAAAAGATACGGATAGAGATGGTGTGCCAGATTCAGAAGACTATTGCGTTTTTTTAAGAGGATCTATCAAATTTCATGGCTGTCCAGATTCTGATAAAGATGGAATTTCTGATATTGATGATAATTGTCCTTATCTAAAAGGACCTAAAAGTAATAATGGTTGTCCAAGCAAAAAACAGCAACGAAATGAGTTGAAAGCAATTGTTGAATTCGATGTCAATCAGCATTTTATTTATCCAGAATATATGGCCGAATTAGATGTCTTAATACTAGAAATTCAAGAAGTTGAGCAGTATAAAATTGTGATTGCAGGTCATACGGACTCAGAAGGAGATGCTACCTTTAATTATACCTTAGGGCAAAAAAGAGCCTTTGAAATACAAAATTACCTAGTCAGTAAAGGAGTGAGCGCATTCAATATACAAACCATTTCTTATGGGGAAGCACGACCTAAACGCAATAATGAAGTAGCAAGCGGAAAGGCACGAAATCGACGAGCGGAAGTACAGGTTATTATTGAGTAAGTAAGTGAGCAGTCAGATTTAAGACCGATAAATCTGTCAGAAGTCAGAATCGTTAAAATATTGACAAACAGCTAATTATGTCAATGTTGATTAAAATTATTTGCTTAACTTATTTCTGTCTTTCAACTTACTATGACCTAAATAATCTAACTTCTATTGCCACA
>CAYMSC010000497.1:0-4607 GCA_964392805.1 uncultured Saprospiraceae bacterium | reverse complement strand
ATGGACTTTAGGAAACCACGATATAGATAATAGAGCATTAGTTGAGCAATATACCCAAAGACCTTCTTTTTATAATTGGAACTATAAAGCTATTAATTTTTTGGTTTTGGATGACCAATTAGACAGAAGTAATATTATTGGTGAGCAATTAAATTTAGTGGAAACAGTGGCTGATACCATAGCCGCAGCAGATTACCTAATTGTTTTAACCCATAATTTATTGTGGATGTACGACCATCCTATTTTAGAACCCATGATTGATTCCGTATCTAATGGAGGGGTGGGGAATTGTAGTTTTTGTATCAAACCCAATAATTTTTACCCCGATATTTATCCTCAGCTATTAAAAGTAAAAGCCAAAGGCATTGAGGTTTATTGTATCGCAGGAGATTTGGGCTTAAAGACTAAAGAGTTTGCTTTTACAACTGAAGAAGGTATCCATTTTTTAGCTTCAGGAATTGATTTTGGTCAAGAAGAGAATAAAGCCTTAATTTTAGAATTAACAGAAACACCTACCGATTTAGTTTGGTATTTTGAAGATTTAGAAAATTTATAAATTAGAAACCTTGAATTCAACCTCAACTTCAATCTCAACCTCAACTTCAAATTCAATTCCTGTTGAGGAATTGTTTAATTCCAACGAAGAAGTAAACAATTTTTATTGATTTTCAGTATTGGTTTTAATTTTAATTGTCATTTTAATTTTAATTCATTCCTTAGTTCCCACCTTTTTCTATCTTTGCCAAAATCTCTTGACCTTCATTTATGAACAAAGAATTAGAATTTCTACAAAACCTTTTTACTGGCGAGGGCGAGTCCATTGATTTATGGACTTTTTTAATTAGGATATTGTTGACCACCTTATTAGCACTTATCATTGGCTATTGCTATGTCCGATTTGGTAATTCCCTTTCCAACAGAAAGGCACTCTCTCGGAATTTTGTCTTGATTTCGCTGACCACGATGTTGATAATAACCATCGTAAAATCTTCTTTAGCCCTTTCCTTGGGGCTGGTTGGCGCCTTATCCATTGTTCGGTTCAGAACAGCCATAAAAGAACCCGAAGAATTAGCTTACTTTTTCATGGTAATTGGTATTGGCTTAGGGATTGGGGCAGGACAGTTGGCAGTTACCATTGTTGGCACATTTTGCCTCGCCGCAGTTATTATTTTTTTGAATCGAAACAGGGCAGGGGATACTTTACAAAATCTAATTTTGCAATTAGATACAACTAGTAAAAGTGAGTTGAAATCAATTATTAATTTATTAGAAACACAATCAACCCAATTAACCTTAAATCGAATCGAAGAAACACCAGCAGTAGCAGAAGTTTCTTTTGCCGTTCATTTTGAAAATATTGATGCGCTATTAACTGCGAAAGAAAAGCTACAAAAAGCCTATCCGAATATCTCTTTTAGCTTTATAGAATTAGCCTAACCTATGGAAATAAAGAAAGCTCCAAATAGTCGAGGGTTAAAAGAAATAAGCAACTTGCTAATACTCCTAATGGTGTTTATTGCTGGAGGCCTCCTTTTTAATTCGTGGACCAACCAATCACAGAAAAAAAAGAAGTCCGCTATTAGCTTAAACGAGGCTATTTCGATTCAAACTTTACTGAATAAATATAAAGACCAACTAATTTTCATTAGTGCCAATGATGACGCTGCCAATAAATTAGATAAACAAACAAGGACTTTTTTTGCTGAAAGAAATGGTACAGCATTAAGTCAATTGGCATTTCGAGCTTCTTATGCAGGCATTGTAAAAGGAGGCAATTTTGTAGCTGAAAAAATGGAACAGGATGCAGCGGTTACTTTAAAGTATGAAAACATAAAAGTAAGTAGTGGCGGATTACAAAGCGGTAATTTTAGTCGATTAGAAATAGCAGATGACATATTTGACTCTAATAAAAGAGGACTAAATGTATTTATTTTTGACAAAAAGAAAGGAAATATATTTTTGTATAGTTATGATTTTTTTGCTGAAGCAACGCCGCTATCCAAAGGTGAAACTTTCTATTTTAAGCAATTACCGATAGAGCAATTACGCCTCACAATTTCTGCGAAAGATTATCAAAAATTAGAAGAGAAACGGACGGAAGCATTCAAATCAGGAATTCTTTTGACTAGTGAGGCAGATTTGATTCCAGCAAAGATTGATTTTCAGAATCAAATTACTAAAAGTGAAATACGATTAAAAGGAGATTGGACAGACCATTTATCTGGTAACAATTGGTCTTTTAGAGTGAAATTAGATAAAAATAGCACGATAATGGGGATGCGGAAATTTTCACTCCATCACCCAAAAACGAGGAATTATGCAGGCGAATGGCTCTTTCATCAATTATTAAAAGAAGCAGGAATTTTAAGCTTGCAATATCACTTTGTGCAAGTGAGTTTAGAAATTCAAACACCAACAGGCCCAAGCACAAAAGACTTAGGAGTCTATGCTTTAGAAGAGTTTTTTGATAAAAATTTGATAGAACGAAATAAACGAAAAGCAGGGGTGCTTTTGAAAATTGATGAAGACCCGCTTTGGGAAGAGCGAGTAAATTTTAGAAAGGCAAATTTGAGTGTTGGGGCATTAGGATATATGAAGCATTTTAATTATCCAGAAGCTAAAATTTTACCTTTTTCCCCATCCAGTATAATTGCAGACCCCAATCTCTCGGATCAGTTTACTATCGGGCGAAGTTTGTTTAAGGATTATGTGTTGGGCAAGCAACCGATTAGCGAAGTTTTTGATGTTAAATTATTAGCGAAGTATAATGCAATTTGTAATCTTTTGGGCGCAGACCATGCCCTAAATCCTCATAATTATCGAGTTTATTATAATCCAGTTTCAGGATTGTTGGAACCTGTCGGATTTGATGCCAATGCAGGCCTTAGAACTTTTTACCCTTATTTTTATCGTCATGCAGAAAAGGACTCCGTTTATATGGAAGCTTATGTTACTGCATTGACGGAGGTCAGCGAAGATAAGTATGTTGCACATGCTTTGAATTTTCCACAATTGAAAGAAAAAATAAGGCTATTACAAGAAGCTTTCCCTGATTATATTTGGGAAGGAAAAAATCTCAACCATAATCAATATGTTATCCAACAACAACTTCGTCCCGTTAACTCTTTAAACGTTTTTTATAGAGGACAAACCGCAAACGAACTTCAATTAAGCATAGAAAATCATAGACGTTTTCCTATACAAATTATAGGCTTAAAAACGATAGATGGACGCGAATTTGGTAAATCAACCACGATCGTTAGTGGAAAGGACAGAGCAACGGTAATCTTTAATTTAGACAAAGATTTTCAAAGACTTTTTGTTAATAAAAAGAAACGAAAAGCAAGTTTTGAGGCTTCCAAAGATATAGAAAAAATAGTTTTACAATATCAAATACCGGGCGCAGAAGCGATAGAAGAAACAACTATTTTGCCTTGGTCAGATGATGGGATTGAAGCCAGTCAAGCAGTATTGCTCAAAAAGCAGGCGAATGTCGAAAAATATGCCTTTTTAGTTATTGATGAAGCAAAGAAAACCATCACTTGCAAACAAGGACAGTGGCGATTAGTAAAGCCTTTAATTATTCCAAAAGGCTACACTTTCCTTATGCATGCAGGTACGAGTATTGATTTGCAGCATCCAGATGCCAATATCATTTCTTTTTCCCCTGTAAGAATGATTGGGAATAAATCGACACCCATAGAAATTTTTTCCTCGACCAAAATCGGTGGTGGCATACTGGTTTTAAATACACAAGATACCTCTATCATCCAGCATTGTAAATTTACCCAATTGTCCAATTCAGGAAAACCAGGTTGGGTAATTAGTGGAGCAGTCAACTTTTATCGTGCACCTGTCAAAATTCAACACAGTGCTTTTTCCAAAAATAGATGTGAAGATGCTTTAAATATTATCAATGGCTATTTTGAGATGGATAATACCTTATTTACAGCTATTTATGCCGATGCTTTTGATGGAGATTTTACCGAAGGCAAAGTGAGCAATAGTTTTTTTACCGATATTGGCAACGATGCGATTGATGTTTCTGATAGCCAAATTGATATTGAAAATGTGGTCATTGATGCCGTAGGAGACAAGGGATTAAGTGGAGGAGAAGGAAGCCAAATAACGGCGAGGAACTGTCTGATTAAAAATAGTGAAATTGCCATAGCAAGTAAAGACCAATCTATTGTAGAAATTTATAATTCCTTATTAGCACAAAACAAATTGGCTTTTACGGCTTTTCAAAAAAAAGCAGCATTCGGGGCCGCCCAAATTATAGCGGATTCGATAGAAATGAATAATAATGCTTATGATTTTTTGATAGAAGAAGGTTCTTCTATGAGGTGGAATCAAGAACCAATAGAAACTGTTCCAGAAGTCAAAGAAAGAATGTATGGGATTGAATTTGGTAAAAAAAGTCAGTAATATCATCATAAAAAAGAGTTGAATAAAACAAACTACCAAACCACCGAACTAAGATACGAACGAAAATTCACCATTGCCAATAGCAATAAAGCCACCGTATTAGCACATATCAAAAAACATCCTGCCTTTTTCCGAGAAATCTACCATCCAAGACAAATCACCAATATCTATTTAGATAC
>CAYMSC010000496.1:0-4607 GCA_964392805.1 uncultured Saprospiraceae bacterium | reverse complement strand
GGTAAAAATATTCTTGCCCAACTCGGCGAAGTTTGATGATGATTATGAATAATTTGTGGATACCATTCTTGATATAAAATCCGATTAGCGGTCTTGGTTTCTGGCATATTATTCATAAACCAATCTCGATTATTATCATGCCCTACATATTTTTGATACAAAATCGGTGTCCGAGAAGTCTCAAAGGGAGTACCCAATTGTTTTCGATACCAATCGACGATAATATCTACGCCATCAGGATTAATACATGGCACTAAAAGGGTGATGACATTTTCTCGAATGCGCTGCATTTCTTCCGTTTCTTCGGTCGCTATTTTATAGGCTAATTCGTTCGCCATTTGGGCATGCGCTCGTTCGCTGGCGTGCATGCCTGCATCAAACCAAACGATGGCTTTGCCTTCTTTGACCATTGCTTCGGCTTCTTCTTTTGTGATTTTGGCTCTAGCCAAAGCGGTACTGATTTCTTTCCAACGGTCCAATTGGGCTAAATTTTCTTTGGTAGAAATAAACATCAATTTGATAGGACGACCCATGACGGATTTCCCAATGTCTATCATTTTTACTCGGTCGGAAGTGGTGGCAAGTTGGTCGTAATAGTCCAACATTTGGTCATAGTCCGCTAACTTATAATCTGCCCCTACTTTAAAGCCAAAAACTTCTTCGGGAGAAGGGACTTTTTGGGCATTCCCAATGGAAAGATTACTAACAAAAAATAAAAACAAAAAGAATCGAAGCAGCTTGTTGACCATAATATTTATTTTACTTTTTATAGTAGGACTTGATAGGTTTATGGGGCTGTTTTATAGGACGGAGAATTTAGATTCTCCTTTATCAAACATAATATACGAATTTTTATTTTTTTCATCCCTGAATCTATATTCGGGGACTTAGGAGACCGTTGCGGTTTATTTCCCTTCTTCTAATGCAAATTGTAGAATATAAGGAGTCGGCGAATTCCAATTTACGCAAACTTCATTACTCGCATAACTTTCCCACACATCTACATAAGACTGCATTGGGGAAACATTTTCAGGGTATTCTAGTTCATGCGCATCTTGTTTATGATTATTAGGACCGCCGCAAACGAAGCCCGGTATAGGGGCTTTAATGCCGTCTGCTTCTGATTGTCGATGATGAACATTCATAGGAGATTTATCTTCCAACCCTGTAATCATAGAATAGCCTGTTGCATTATGGCCGAATAGATAATTTAGCGAAGAAAGAACTGCATCTACATATTTTTGTTTGGGAGAAATACGATGTGCTTCTCCAATGATAAAAGCGATATTCTGGACATCACTATTGGATGCCCATTGAAAATCATTGACCCCTTGTTGATAATCAAAAGTTTCAACCCGATTGGTTAAATCATCCGCACTGGCTACCAGTCTTTTTTCAAAGGTTTCTTTCACTTCAGCAGGTAGCCTGACCTTTTCATTTAATAAGGTAAATACGCCTATGTATCGCATAAAACTCTTCCAGCCATCCCCGTAAGTATAGGTGAAATCAGGAATATTATTGCTAATGAAGTCTACATATTTTTGCTCTTTAGTCGCAATGTATAATTCAGCTGCTGCCCAAAATTGTTCCTCGGAGGCATCCTCATCTCCATATTCTCCTGTAACTACATCCTCTGGATTTTTAAAAGCTACCTTGGGATTTTGTACGCCCCAATCCCATGCTTTTTTTGCCTGAGTCAACCATTTTTCGGCTTGGTCGGCATCCTGTTGTTGATAATTACGTGCCATCTTAGCCAAGATAGCGGCAAAATCAAAAGTTGCGGTGGAACTTTTAGGCATAATAAACCGAGGTTTATCTCCTTCGTGTGGCATAATTGCGCCACTAAATCGCTTCGTTGTTAGTTTATGAAAGACGCCCCCATCCGTATCTTGCATCGTTGCTATCCAATCTGTTTCATACTTAATTTCATCTAATAAATCATTGATGCCATTTCCACTTTCTGGAATATTTAAAGCACCGTCGGGATAAAGTTGTGGATATCGTTCCAAGGTATAAAGCAACTGACCCGCCGAAAAAGAACCATTCGAGATATATTTTCCAAAATCTCCTGCATCGTACCAACCCTTGGGAGCGGCGATAGAATCGGTTCTACCTGTATTTGGGTGAAAAAATACTTTCTCATCCAAATGTCCAGCAGGTCGTTTCCATTGTCCACCATGTTGCTCTGTTATTTCCGTACTAACTCGCTGGTAGTAATAAGATTTAGCCACCAATGGAAGGACTTCTTTATAAATATTTTCTGCTATTTCAAAAGGATGCGAATATACGTCTTGGTCCACTTTAATTTGATAACTGCCCTTTTCTTTGAGTGCCGAAAAGTCGAACTGTTGTACGGTTTCACCAGATAGTACCGTATTTTTTTGCGCCCCAACATTTCCAGTAAGGATGGCTTCGCCAGATTGGAGATTAATGATAGAAAATGCAGAAAATTCCTTGCTACCCATGACAATTACACTTCCTACTTTTTTTGCTTTTGGGAAATAACCTAGTTGGTTTAATCGAATTAAATCCGAAGGAGGCTTTATATACTTAGTGTTGGCAATAATCGCTGTCTCTTTTTTACTGCTAGTTTCCACCTCTTTTTTTGAAGAGGATTCTGAATTGCAACTCCATAAAATAGTAAGAAAAATAAGGGAGAGTAGGTTTTTCATAGATTTAAAAATTTCTGAATTTGTTTAGAACAAAAAATAAAAGTGCTTTTACAAAAAAATAGCGATGTAAGCTACAAAAAAATGTAAAAATAAGAATCGTGGGACTGCATTTTTATCTTTCTAACGTGAGTTTTGGTAAGTTCTCAATATGCTTTGCTTAAACGTACCGACGAATTCATTCGACGGGTACAGATAATTTTCTTTCTAGGATTTTTATCTCAAAACATGGCAAATTAGACAAGGTAGGTTGTTCGGATTAGGCATGAACAAGCGTTGTTTGTGAACCGCAAGGATGAGTTCGCAGCGGATTTTTACGGATTTTGTATAGGGCATTAAAAAATCTGTCTTAAATCCGCTCAATCCTTGCAGCCTATCCTACTAGTTTAGCAAGTTTATCTCGCTAAAATGTTTTGCTTCTTTTTTATCTGTATCCGTCGAATGAATTCGTCGGTACAGTATATTATCAACTATTTCATAAATTGCTGATGCTCTTTAAATAAAGAATCTACAAAAGCTCTTTTATTAAATATCTGTATTTGTTCGATTCCCTCTCCTACTCCTAAATATTTAATTGGCACTTTAAATTGGTCACTGATACCTATTGCGACTCCCCCCTTTGCCGTTCCATCTAATTTTGTCAAGGCCAAAGCCGTTACTTCTGTAGCATTGGTGAAATGAGTGGCTTGTTCTATGGCATTTTGCCCCGTTGTTGCATCTAAAACTAATAATACTTCATGTGGTGCACTTGCCATCTTTTTACCAATAGAACGTTTGATTTTGGTCAACTCACTCATCAAATGTTTTTTGGTATGCAATCTACCTGCTGTATCAATAATCGCTACATCACAATCATTATCAATTGCATACTTTACCGTTTCATAAGCTACGGCAGCGGGGTCTGTATGCATTCCTTTATTAAAAAAATCACAACCTACTCGCTCCGCCCAAATACCCAATTGGTCAACTGCTGCTGCTCTAAAGGTATCTCCTGCGCCTAGCACTACTTTTCGACCTTGTTTGACATATTGATTGGCAATCTTTCCAATCGTCGTCGTCTTTCCTACTCCATTGACACCTACTACTAAAATAATACTAGGCATACTTTCCCCAGGTGGGTCATAACCTGTTAAATCTTTTGTATTGTTCTCGGATAATAATTGAACAATCTCATCTCGAAGTATGCTGTTCAACTCCGAAGTATTAATATATTTGTCTCGTTCTACCCTAGCTTCTATTCTATCAATTATTTTGATGGTAGTATCTAATCCAACATCAGAAGAAATCAGTACTTGCTCTAATTCATCTAATACCTCAATATCTACTTTGGATTTCCCCGCAATAGCCTTAGACATTTTAGATAAAAAACTAGTTTTTGTTTTTTCTATGCCTTTGTCTAATTCTTCTTCTTTCTTTTTGCTAAAAAATTTCTTAAAAAAGCTCATTGTGAACGGTTGTCGGTTTACGGTTGTCGATACACGGCATGCGCTGACAACCTAAATTTAATCCTAAGTGCATTATAAAGCATTAGCCAAACGATGAACTATAAATGATGAATGACGAATTCGTAAAACACCAATTTATCGTTCGTCGTTTATCATTTTGCGAACCTATTTATTTTACCTTGAAGCACTTATTCCTTGTTTGTTATTAACTGAACTGCAAAATAACAGACTTTAGGCAAAAGTGTAAGGGAAGGAGAAAGTTATTATAAGTTATTAAAAATTATTTTCGACTAATCGCCACTTCTATTCAATAAAACTTTTAACAATCAACCTAAAAACTACTTTCTCTCAGTTGTTAAAATACGAAGAGGCTTTTCTTTACGAGAAAGAAAAGCCTCTTTGATGAATGTATTCGCTTAAAAACTGCTAAATAGAAATAATTAATAATATCACGCTGAATGCGCAACGATTAAAAATCAGTCATTCAGCAGAC
>CAYMSC010000495.1:0-4636 GCA_964392805.1 uncultured Saprospiraceae bacterium | reverse complement strand
TTTAGAGGTAACTCTTGCCAAGTTTGCGCAGAAAATAATTTCTAAGGAACTAAATTGCAAAATATGAATCCTAAAGTAAAAATAAAAAAATCTGTTCTCTTATCTGATAATTGGTACAGTCTCAAAAAAATTATTTACGACTACCTCAAAAAAGATGGAACTTGGGAAACGCAAGAAAGAGAAGCTTACGACCGAGGCAACGGAGCAGTGATTCTCTTATATAATAAAGCACAACAAACGGTTATTTTAACTCGTCAATTTCGAATGCCTACTTATGTCAACGGGAATAAGGATGGAATGATGATAGAAGCCTGTGCAGGGATTTTAGAACAAGAAAACCCAGAAGAAAGTATCAAAAGAGAAACAGAAGAAGAAACAGGCTATCGGGTTCAAAAAGTAGAAAAAGTTATGGAAGCTTATACTTCTCCCGGTTCAGTGACAGAGATTTTACATTTTTTTATTGCAGCATATGATAAGAATATGAAGATTAATGAAGGGGGCGGTGTTGCCGAAGAACAAGAAGAAATAGAGGTGATTGAATTAGATTTTATGCAGGCAATGGAAATGATAAAAGCAGGAGAAATTAAAGATGCTAAGACGATTATATTATTGCAATATGCAGCTTTGCATGGACTATTAGTCTAAGAGTACACTACTGGACATTTTAGAAGTCAGAAGTCAGACAACATAGGTTTAAAATACTGATTGTCAGTCACTTGTATTTTTAAAGTCTGACCTCTGACTTCTTTTGTCCAGTAGTAAAGTCTAAGAGCATATTTAAATTTCACCGTCCCGATAACCCGTATTTTATGAACCTGACGTCCAAATTATTTATTTACTTAGCTCGCTAGGCGCATAAAAAATTTGTTAGTCAGAACCATAAACTACAGATTATCCGTTTGTTAAAATTTTAAACATGCGCTAATTTACCTTTGTCAATTTTTGTCATTTATTCAAAAAAAAAGTTATTTAATTGACTGTCAACTTTTTAAATAATATATTTGAAGTGTGAAAAAAATTAATTCCCTTTAGTTTTTTCAACAACCACTTACAATTACACTCCACGAGAAAAATTGGAATCAATATTTCCCTACAAATGATTCCTACATCAATTTCCCTAATTTTCATTAAGCAGAAGAATTAGTCTTTTCCTATAATAGTAGTTACAGACTGTTTCATTTTTCTACCCGTTCCCCGTTTTTTACAAAAATTTAGCAACAAGGTTTACCTTCTTAGCATTGAGAAAAGATGGAACCCCCAGAAGTGCAGAAATTCACACAAAACTAGTGTCCAATTTCTATTCCAAATGCTAAGTTTCGAGTGGGTCGTAACAGGCTCACTCGATTTTTTTGATGGAACATCACTTCATTTTAGGAATCAAATAATACGGGGTTAATAGGCGAATTAATTACTGCTCCAACCTTTGCATTAGGGCACCAAGTATGCCAATCATTTATTTGATTTTCGTTTTCTGGTTGCTTCAATAGCATATTTTTATCCATGTAAATAATGGTCATTACTTTCCTTGTTTTTTCTGTAATATTGGCACCTGCTCGATGAAAAACCCAACCAGAATGAAAACTTACTTCTCCTAAATCAAATGCTTCAATAACATGCGGAAAATCGCTAACTCTTAATTTTTTGCTCAAAAAAGTTTCACTCTCGGTCCCTATCGCTAAAGCCCGCCCTTCTGTAATTTGATGACTACCTGCACTAAATTCTAAAGGGCCCATTTCCAAAGGTACTTCCTGCAAAGGAATCCATGCAGTTATGGTTTTATCTGAATCCAAGGGCCAATAATATTGGTCTGCATGCCAAGGGGTAATACCTCCACCCGCTTCCTTGAATAAAGCTTGATCATGGTACATTCGCACGCCGTCCACTTGCATCAATTCCGTTGCAATTTGGGCGATTCTTTTGCTAAAAATTAAAGGTTTGATCGCTTCGGATGTTCGCCAAAGATTCATCAATTGCAAAAACGCCTTTCCATAAATCGACCGCTCTGAAAGGGGTTTTATATCCGTACTTAGTTCCTTTACTTTTTCAGTAATTATTTGATTAAAATGAGCTAGCGTTGCAGCATCTAAAACCTGTTTTATTTTTATATATTTATGCTTTTGATAAAAATCAATTTGCGCTTTTGAGAGTCTAAATGGTTGGTCTAACAATTTTAAAAAATCCATATTATTTTAATTTAGGGAAAACGAAAAAAATAACCTTCGCAAAAACGGCACTCGACCTAGAGCAAATCACGTAAAGTAACCGTTGAATCCGTTACATCTGTGTTCCAATCCTATTAGCTATGCTGCGTAAGTTATTTTTTACTAATTCCTTTATCATAAATACTCATTCCCGATACTTAAATAATTAAAGTTTATCTTCTATACTTCCCAACAATAGCTTTTCCAGGGAAGACCTTTTCAATAATTTGCTGATTTTTAACGACCAAAACACCATTAATTATCACATACTGCACCCCTTCTGAGTATTTTAATCCAGAAAAATCTGCTTTATCCATAATGGTCGCTGGGTCGAAAACAGTAATATCCGCATCTGCACCTACTTGAAGTCTTCCTTTTTCTCGCATCATTGGCGCAATCTTTTCTAATCTATTAGCAGGCATAATCGTCATTTTTTTCAAAGCGTCCATCAAACCTATTACTTTTTGTTCTCTAACATACCGCCCCAAAACCCTAGAAAAAGTACCTGCTGTTCGAGGATGTGCGCCAGGAGCATAGGGCATTCCATCTGACCCAATCAATGTGCGTTTATCTTGAATTCCTTTCACAATCCATTCGGGTTTCATCATGTGAATAATCACTACCCCGCCCCTTTCTCTAAATTCCTTAAACGTCTGTTCGGTTAAGCGTTCTCCTGTCGCTTCCCATTGAATATCCTTATAAGTAATGCCTAATTTTTCCTGCCAACCTTCATCAAAAATTGCAGACTCCAAAGAAGTGGAAGCTGCGGTATATGGATAAACTTCGGTTGTAATATCCAAGCCTCTTTTCTGAGCTGAAGCGACCATATCCAAGGTTACTTGAATTTCTCCCAAGGACAAACTATTCGCATGAACTATATGCAATGGTGCACCAGAAGTGGTCGCATTGGCAATCGCCTCTTGAATTCCAGGCATTCCAAAACCTCTAGTATGAGAGAAAACAGGTGCTTGGGTTTCTGCTGCCAATTCATAAACTCGGAAAATTTCTCCATGTGAAGAGCCTGGATAATAACCCACTGGTACTCCTATACCTAAAGCACCCGCTGCCAATTCTTCCATGAACATCGGTTTCATTTTCGCTATTTCTTCGACAGATAATTTTTGGTAAGCTGCTCGTCCTAGATTGATTTGTAATTTTAATAAATTAGGGCTATTTACCCCTTCTACTTCAATTATCTTTTTAGCTTCCGCAAAATAATGTTCATATTGCCCCATAGCTAAGGCTCGAATCGTGGAATGAGCGGCTGTTGCGCCAAAATTCACAATTGAATTCCCTTTCTTTTCTGACAACCAATCTCCTAAAAAGGCTATGCCTCCTTCTAATTCCAATGCCGTCGTCACTCCATCTCGTACTTGATATTCATGTGCTTTATTGGTCATTCCATGCACATGTAAATCAATAAACCCCGGCGAGACCACCAAGCCCTTCACATCAATTTCGACCGCTCCTTTTAAGTCTTTTTCAGAAATCTCAACAATCTTATCTCCTATAATACCCACATTTCGGATACCTTCAAATTCTGTTTCAGGGTCCATGACGGTTCCTCCTTTTAGGACGATGTCATAGGTATTTTGGCTGTTGCCTAATTGGAAGATAAAAAATAGAAAAATAAACGGGAGTACTTTTCTCATGATAGGTCGTTTTATATTTTAAGTATAAGCATCAAATGCAAATCTCCTTGAGAACAACTGAATTTTTTAATCCTTCAATGCCATTCTAAAATGATTGGCGACATAAGAATAGTTGTTTTTTAAAGTCGAAATATTCTTTTTTGTCACTTTAAAGCCCAATCTGTCATATAAAGCCTTAGCCCTTAGATTTTCTTCTGAAACATCCAATACCCAAATGCTATCAGCTGTTTTATTGGCTTTCCCTTTCAACAACTCAATCAATTTTGTCCCTAAACCTTTACCTTGCATAGCTGGCTCGATACCTAAATGGGCGATAGCAATTTCCTTTTTTGTGGGTAATAAAATTAATTTTTCCACCTTCAAACCAGATTTAACTGGACCTAAACTATCAAATTTATAAAATCGAAAAATATTCATCGCATCGGTTAAAGTAAATCCACTAGCTTGCTTGGCATCAAAAACACTTCCAATACCCACCATTTTGTCTTCCCAATACAGAGAATAATGGTTTTGATAACTAAATTCTCCACCTGCTCGCACAAAAGCATACCGCAAAAAATCTTGCGCCACTACCCTATCATTCTTAAAAACATATTCAAAAGACGGTGGCCCCGAACTGTAAATTAAAGGAACGGCCTGCGCTACTTCTTCTTTTTTAGAGGGTCTTAGTTCTATATTATTAAACTTCATGTTTTATACAATATTTAAGTTGTTCACTTTCTCCACAAATTAGAAAAAAATTATTTTCTTTTGAATTTAGGGAAAACGAAAAAAATAACTTAG
>CAYMSC010000494.1:0-4657 GCA_964392805.1 uncultured Saprospiraceae bacterium | reverse complement strand
CATCCACCAACTTCCGCAATTCCACAAAAGGAAATAACTCTTCCTCCTTTTGTTCGTCCAATTCCACCCATTCTACCCAATCAATTTCTGTCACAGCGTCATATTCGCCAACAAGAGCATCCAATAAAACGAACAGGGCATTTTTTTCCCATTCCGTGTATTTAAAATTACGGATGTTCAACTCTACGCCAAATTCTTTATCCGTTAGCACATAACGAAAAAATAAATCGTTATAACTAAAATCCATAAACCCCGTGGAAATAGATAAATCGTCGCTTTTCATGCGAGGTCGAAAAGCAGTAAATTGCCAGTTTTTATGCTTGGGTGCATATTTCACCAATTGCACTACTACAGAAAAAGCTTCTTTAATACCATCTGCAGAAATAATAAATTCTTTATATTCTCCTTCCTTGATTGGGCTTAACTCAAAAACGAGATATTTATTCAATTTTTTTAATTGGTGCGTAATTTTTTTAATAATCGTTAAACGATTGCGTTCATCTTCCGTCCCGTAATACAATAATGGTTCGTTTTTCAGAAACCAATTCCAAAACTTCGCTATCTTCACCTGTTGGTTAATGTTTTCCAATTTCATGTATGCTTGTTTTGCTATAATTACCCTTTCGCAGTAGGCAGTAAGCAATTGGCAGTAGGCAGTTTACAAGGATTCATCCATAATCATTGGAATAAACGAAAATTGTTTAGCTGCCTAATTCATTACTTTGCTAACGATAGTGCGTAATTATTTTTCACTAAATTTGTTTATACGTTTTGTGTGTAGCAACTCTAGTTTTGGGAAGGATTTTGATGGGAGGAAATTCAACAACCCTAATAAAATATAGGATTCTACTTTCTTAATAACAATATATAAATTATTTTTAAATAATCAATATGAAGTATCATAATATTTTTCTTTTTTTTACAATTACCTTCTTTTTGATTGCCTTGAGCAATTGTCAAGAACAATCTTCTGTCAGTTCTGCTTCAACAACTTTAGTTGATTCTACTTATTTACAAAATGTCTTAGAAGAATTGGGGTCAGATAAATATATGGGTCGTATGCCTGGAACGGCTGCTGAACCATTGACTATCAACTACATACGAGATGAATTTAAAAAAATGGGACTGCAACCTGGCAATGGGGATTCTTATTTTCAAGAAGTTCCTTTAGCAACAATTACCGCTTCGCCTGATGAAATTATATCCGTGAAAGGCACAAAAGAAACAGTCAACTTAAGCTTCAAAAAAGAGGTTGTTACGTCTACTCAAAGATTGCAAGAAACTATTGCTGTCAACGATTCTGAATTGGTGTTCTGTGGTTTTGGTATTGTTGCGCCAGAGTATGGTTGGAACGATTATGAGGGCATCGACATGAAGGGAAAAACAGCGGTGGTCTTTGTGAATGATCCTGGGTATTATTCTGAAGATAGCACGCTGTTTAAAGGCAAAACCATGACTTATTATGGTCGTTGGACTTATAAATACGAAGAAGCGGCTCGGCAGGGAGCATCTGGGATTTTAATTATCCATGAAACAGGGGCCGCAGGCTATCCTTGGTTTGTCGTACAGAGTAGTTGGACAGGTGGTTTACAATCCTTACAGACTCCTGATGATGGCTTATCTAAATGTGCTTTTGAAGGTTGGATAACGCAAACAGCAGCGGGGAAACTCTTTAAAAATTCAACAATTGAAGGTAAGAATATGCTACAAAAAGCATTGGCTAAAGATTTTAAGCCCACCCCAATGGGCTTGACTTTGGACCATACGATGCAAGTAGAAACGGAGAAACAATTGTCTAATAATGTCATCGGAATTTTGCCCGGCACCGACCGCGCAGATGAATATATTATTTATACCGCTCATTGGGACCATATTGGAATTGGACCTGTAGTTAAAGGCGATTCTATTTATAATGGAGCTTTGGATAATGCCAGTGGAATGGCAACTTTTATGGCTATTGCCAAAGCTTTTGCGGAAGCCAAAGAAAAACCCAAGCGGTCTATTATTTTCCTTGCCGTAACTGCAGAAGAACAAGGTTTGCTAGGGTCTCAATGGTATGCAGAAAATCCTATTTACCCTTTAGATAAAACAATTGCTAACCTCAATAAAGATGGAGCGAATGTCCACGGTTCGATGAAAGATTTAACCATCACAGGTTTTGGGCACTCGGAATTGGATGAATTGGCCGCCGCCGAAGCTAAAAAACAAGGTCGCTATGTCATTGCTGACCAACAACCAGAAAAAGGCTACTTTTTCCGTTCTGACCATTTTAATTTTGCCAAAGTTGGTGTTCCTGCTTTTTATGCTGGAGGAAGATATGACCATCGAATAAATGGTAAAGCATATGCAAAAGAAAGAGCAGACGAATACACCAAAGCAAATTACCATCAACCTAGTGATGAATATTCCGATGATTGGGATTTGACGGGGGCAGTGGAAGATGCGGAATTGTATTTTTCTTTGGGGCAAAAATTGGCGAATGAGGAAATTTATCCGCAGTGGAAGAAAGGGTCGGAATTTCGATTGGCTAGGAAGATTAAGGATTGATTTGTACTCATTATTGATAAAAATCCGTGGGAAAAATAAATCTGTGGGTCTATATTTTTTATTCCCCACAGATTTATTTTCCCCACGGATTAAGTATTCTTTTCTTTTTAGGGAAAACGAAAAAAATAACCTACGCAAAAAAGAACACGACCTAGAGCAAATCAAGTAAAGAAACCGTTCTATCCGTTGCATCCGTGTTCCAATCCTCCTAATAAGACTGCGTAGGTTATTTTTTGCTAAATCCCTTATCACATCACTTGGTCATAACTATACTGCATCGCATCATATACGCCCCACCCTATCGAATACGAATCGTTTAGTAAATTTTCACATTGGGTCTTAAATTTTTCTTCTAATCTTTCTGCTGCTATGATTCGACAAGCCTCGTCAAAAGAACGAGTGAGGGAGTTATAAAATGCTTCGTCTTTATCTCCTGTTGTATTGGCAAATTCTATCATCACCACAGTTCTGTATAATAATAAATTCACTACTTTTTTTGGTTGCGTGGCTATCTTTTTGAAATTGGTAATTATTTGAGTGCTGACATTATTTCTACCTTTTCCAAATCCATTTTTAGTAAAATATTCTTTTCTGATTTTTGTTTTATAAGTAACTATCTGCAATGCCTCGTTGGAAGAGGTCAAGGTGTTTTTATAGTGTTTTTTGACTACTTTAAACTTTGTATAAAGCATTTTTATTTCTTGTTCTAAATCTGCTTTGGTGGCTTGCTTTAGGTGTTTTGCTAATGTTTTTTTTGTTGATTTTTTCATGTTTGGATTTATGACTTAGTGAGTCACAGCTCAGAGAGCTATGTTACTTTCACCGCTCAGAGAAGCTTTGTTACTTCACAGCTCAGAGAGTTATGTTACTTTCACAGCTCGGAGAGTTATGTTACTTTCACAGCTCGGAGAGCTATGTTACTTTCACAGCTCAGAGAGGCTTTGTTACTTCATAAAGTAAAAAAGGCTGTTTAAAAGTAAGGATACTTTTAAACAGCCTTTTTATTGCACCGACGAATTTATTCGTCGTGCGTTCCTATCAATGACGAATGAATTCGTCGGTACATTATGATTACTTCACTTCTAAGGTAGCATTAGCAGTTGTTGCTTTGCTAGAACATTCAGTTTGTCCTTTGCAACAATCTGGTGGACAACAAATTGAATAACATATGTACCCCAAAGAAAGACCCGCTATCGCTATAATGGCAATGATTGCTTTTTTCATATTTGTAAATTTATTATTTACTTAAAGAATAAGTACAATATCTGAATTATTATTTTAATTATCAATTCCTCAACATTATTTACTCTTTATCACTCGATTAACGGCTAATTGCTCCACAAAAGAAGATTTTAAAACATCGTTTAATCCAAATATTTTTTTCGACGTGTACGCCTCCCCTTTTGGATTTTTATAAACTTCAATTACTTTTTCTTTTAAATCTACTACCCACACTTCGGGGATATTGTAGCTTGCATACAACGGTACTTTTGTTTCCTTGTCATATTTTTGAGTGCTTAACGCTACTTCTATGAGTACAAAAATATCGGCTGGAGTAGGATGTGCCATTTCATAATAATCGTCTCTGTATTTGGCAATCGTAATATCTGGTTGTGGTTCTGAGTGATTGCTTAAAGTGATTGCTTTTTCTTCACTTATTATTGCTTTCACACTAGCAATATGACGTAAAATATCTCCCAAACGCCTCACGCAAGCCGCATGGGCACTTTTCATTGGACTCATAGTAATAATTTTGCCTTCAATTAGTTCTACTCTATCGGTTGGTTTTATAATACCAGTTTCTGCCATTTTGTGGTATGCTTCCACAGAAAAGTTAAAGGTAGGAGTTGTTATTGGAATACTTTCTGCCATTTTTATGGGTTTGTTTTATGCAAGTTAAGCATTCTTCTATAAATCAACAAATAGCTTTTTATGGTTTCAAGGGCTTTCTTATAAAAACCAAGAAGTTGCAAAACAAGTGTTTTTTTGAACCACAAAAGAGTATCAAAAGAAAACAAAGAGCCTTCACAAAAGAGAAAGATTAAAACTTTTGTGTTCATCTTTTGTGAACGGTTGTGCATTTTGTGGTTCAAAATAATTTTATAAAAAA
>CAYMSC010000493.1:0-4670 GCA_964392805.1 uncultured Saprospiraceae bacterium | reverse complement strand
TTTTACTAGCCTTTATTTTAATTCCTAAAAAGCAATTTGAACGAGAAAAAGCGGCCTTACAAGTTGAACAGAAAAAAACATTATTACAAAAAGAAAAAGAACATCAACTAATCGAGCAAAAAAGTCAGCAAGAAATCGCCCAACTCGAAAAGGAAAAACTAGAACTGCAAATACAATCCAAAAATCAAGAATTGGCAGATAATACCATGCACCTTGTTCAAAAAATGGAGATACTGCAAAAAATAAAAGAAGACCTTCAAAAACTCACTAAATCTTCTACAGATATATCTATTAAAAAGCAACTGGAAAACATCGCTAAAAATATTTCCGCGGATGAACGATTAGATGCTGATTGGGAACAATTTGCCAGACATTTTGACCAAGTGCATAGCCAATTTTTGCAAAAAGTGCGGATTCAATATCCCCAATTGACAGTAAAAGACCATCGACTTTGTGCTTACTTACGAATGAATTTATCTTCTAAAGAAATGGCCTCTTTAATGAATATTTCTGTGAGAAGTGTCGAGGTCGCTCGGTATCGACTAAGAAAAAAATTAGCACTTGAAAGTGACATCAATTTGGTAGAATTTATGTTGAACATTTAACGTTCTATATTGTAGAATCCAGATTTTTTAATTTAAGGGGTTTCGCAAAAAATAACCTACGCAGACGAATTAGGAGGATAGGTCCCACGGATTTAGCGGATTAGGCGGATTCACACGGATTTTCCTTTTATCTTGTATTATCATTTTTGCGTAAGTTATTTTTTTCATTTTCCCTAATCATTCGATATGAAAAAATTCACTTTCCTTTTTTTACTTTGTATTGGTTGCTCTTTTTCTATCCTTGCCCAAGAAGATGCAGAATGGTCCACTGAAGAAGAAAGCATCCCCATTAAATACCCTATGTTTATCGGGGCTTCTTTCCAAACATTATTACCTCAAAGTACTTTTGGCGAAAGAATGACTCAACCGGGCTATGGTGGGCAACTAGAATATTTAATCAATTTGAATCAATCCCCTTTCTACGCAGGCTTTGCGACTGCAATAGCTAATTTCGGCAATGAAATCTATGATTTTATTGACCCACAAGGCTTTGATTTGCAATGGAAAACAAATTCTCTGCTATGGAGTAGCCACTTACTGTTACGGTATGAACCGAAAATAACTTTTCCTATCCAACCATATTTGAGTGGTCAATTGGGTTTTAATCACTTTTTTACAGCAACTCGTTTAGTCGACCCCGAAGCAGACGAGAATCCGCTCGAACGCTTTGTAGATGATAAATCATGGGGTTTGAGTTATGGTGGTTCTTTGGGTGTTTTGATACCCCTAGATAAAGATTGGCTGACAATGCTCGATATTAGAGGGACTTATTTAAAAGGTAGTGAAAGTTCTTTTTATACTAAAAAACAGGACGCTTTTACAATTGTTGATGATAGTTTGGACGCTTTTGATTTGGAGTCTTCGCCAATAGATATTCTTGGTTTACAGATTGGGGTGCTGTTTTTTATAAGATAACACAAGTGAATATGTTCACCAATTTTATATAGCTCTGGAAATAAATAATGCATATTGGGAATAGCTAAGAGCTTCCAGAACTTGGAGTTCTGGAAGCTCTAGAGCATGCAAAATTTCTTTCCAGAGCTAATATATTGTTTGTATGCGACAGATTTTGTATTGATTAAGTTCTTTATTACCCTGAATAGCCTTATTTTTACCAAGAAATATGGTTCTCTGACAAATCCCGTGAAAGAGTCGATTCAATTCCAAGTTTTAAGTTACCCATCTATTTCATAGTTTACAAACTGTGTTTGTTCATCCTTATTAGTCAGAAAAAAGCTTGAAATTAAATCGACCACGAGATTTGTCAAAGAACGAGAAATATTTCTCTCCCCTTAAATCCACTTGTCTGCTTACAGCAGCTCGAACTAAAAATTCATTTTTTCTTCCAACTTTAACAACCAAATTCAACTACCTATGAAAATAGTATCTATCCTTTCGTTTTTATTTTTGCTACCTATTTTTCTTTATAGTCAAGGCAGTCAATTTTTCTATGAGTCTATAAATAATTTTACCGACCACAAATTAGTTATCGACCAAGAAGGAGATAGCATTAAAATTATAGAAGGAAATAAAATATACCATCTGAATAGCAATGGACAAATGAGTAGTATAGAAAACCTTCCTTTTGACTTTGATTCCAATTCATTTGGTATTTTTTTTTATAAAAAGACAGAACAAAAGGAAATATTTGCACTTTTCACAAATACTACGAATGAAGTTATTATCTATAATTTCATAGGAAATAGTAGGGATTTATCTGTAGCAGGAAGTTGGATGGGCACCTATAAAGCTTTTCATTTGGCGGACCTATTAGGTGGCCCCGGATTAATTGAAAAGGAGGACGGAAATTTGGTATTAATAGATAGAGACTATTTTCAAGTAATTGACGGTGATAATGGGAGTGTGCTATTTGAAACAGAAGGAAACGCTAATCAAACTAATCATTTGCTCAAAATAGCAGATGGTTATCTAGTTCCTGCAAGTATAAGACCTTATATTTCAGCTATTGATGAAAATGGAGCATTACTTTGGAGGAAAGAATATAGTGGCTTTGATAATTTTAGCCAATTACTTGAAAATGAACAAGGATATTTTGCTATTGCAAACATTAGTATAAATCACTCAAATGGTAGCATTTTGCTCAAATTAAATCAGGATTTAGATACTGTTTGGACAAAAGAATATGAAAATTATAATTTCAAGAAAATTATTCCTACTAATGACGGTGGCTTAGCTATTACAGGTATTAAAAATACGAATATTGCACTCCTTAAACTAAATCAAGAAGGAGTTATCGAATGGGAACAAATATACGAAAGAGGGACAGGTTGGGATGTAGTCGAAACAAAAGATAGTAGTTTTGTTATTGCTGCTCATGATATATCTCGGCTACATATAATTAAGACTAACAAGGAAGAAGAAACTAATCCTATTACTAATAAATATTTCTCTAATAAAGCTATTTTAGATATAAATAATATTTCAAATACTTTTTATGCAGATGGAACGCATGCTGATGCTGGAGAACTGAATAATGGGGTTAGAAACGATTCGACTGGGGAGTATATCTCCACTTTTTTTAGTTCTGGTCTTTGGATTAATGGAATAACGGCTAATGGAGATTTACATTTTTCAGGTGTTGAATTTGGTTCAGATTTTCAAGGTGGATTAGTTGGAGATAATAACCCCTTCTATCAGCAAGTCTGGCAAGTTAATCGGAGTGAAGTACAAGCATTCAGAGAAAATTTTGCAATAGGCATTACTAAAGATGAAGTTCCCTTTAACCTCTTAAAATATCCAGCTAAAGGCAACCCTTTTAGTACCGATTTTAATGGAAATTCTTTTATGATTGAAAAAACATTAGCTCCTTTTGTAGATATCGATAGAGATTCGATTTACAATCCTTTGAATGGAGATTTTCCTTTAATGAAAGGAGATAAAATGTTGTTTTGGGTCATGCATGATAGTACGATACATGAATTATCTAATGGGACTGAGCTAGAAGTCAATGTTTTTTGTAAAGCTTATGCCTATCATAGACCGACGCTGCCCACCGTTAATAATACCATTTTTGTCGAAATGGAAATTGTCAATGAAAGCAATAATGCTTACTCTAGTGTCAATCTAGGTTTGTATAATGATTTGGATATTGGATGTTCTGATGATGATTATATTGGGGCTTATCCTAGCGGTAATTTTTTCTATGCTTATAACCAAAGCCAAGTAGATAATAGTTGTCGGGGTTCTGATGAATTTGGTGAAAAAATTCCTATTCAAACCGTTTTATTTTTAAATAAAAAACTAGATAAATTTCAATATTTTTTACGGGATGACACCGCTCCCAATTCTGGATTGAGTGACCCATATAATTGGTTTCAATATTATAATTTATTGTCTGGAAAATTTATTGACGGCACACCACTTAGTGTAGATGGACTCGGTTATAATCCTTCCGGCAATTCCGTCTTAACCAATTATGCCTTCCCCGGCAATCCAGCCGATAACACTACATGGACGATGTGTCGAGAGGAATTAGAAAATTTAGATGTAAGAGGTGTAGGTGTTTCTGGTCCACATGAACTAGCACCGGGAGAAAAACTCACCTTATATGTTGCGCATACCTTCTTTCCAGATGTTCCCCATCCCTGCCCCGATATTGAGCCACTTGCTAAAGAACTAGAACAATTGGATAATTTTCATCAAACAGGTTTTTTCGGAAATACACCTATTATTGCAACAATGGATGCGCTCTCAAGGCCAACAGAAGTTGAAGTCATTAATTCTTCTTCTAGAATTTTACAAGCGCCAACGACTACTTCCTTACAACTTTATCCTATTCCTGCCAACACCTCTTTAAATGTCGTCTTAGAAAGTCCTGAAGTTACTGGCGAGATAAGCTATCGAATGGTAAATCATTTAGGACAAGCAGTTTTTTACAAAACAACAAATTTAGAAAACCACCAACAAGATTATTTTTCTATTGATGTAACTCCTTTCCAAGCAGGTGTTTATACTTTTTATGCACTACATGAAAAGAAAATTATAGCGGTGAAAAAAGTATTGATTTTTTGATGGTTAGGAATTGGGCGTGAAAATTTCACGGTG
>CAYMSC010000492.1:0-4680 GCA_964392805.1 uncultured Saprospiraceae bacterium | reverse complement strand
AACGGATTTTTTCATGAATTAAGTCCTGCATTTTGACATCTAAGGTTCGGATAGTGCCAATCATTTGACAAGATTCTGGAATGATGTTATTCCGTATTCCACCTTGAATCATACCGACACTAATCACCGCCGCCTCTTTAGTTAATTCTGTTTGCCGACTAATGATATTATTTAATCCTTGGATAATTTGTGCAGAAACAGTAATCGGGTCTACCCCACTCCAAGGTCGAGAACCATGTGTTTGTTTTCCCTTTACGTCAATCACAAATCGGTCTGCTGCTGCTGCTACGCCACCTGTTTTATACTTGATTTTGCCCACTTCCAACATAGAACTAATGTGTAAACCAAAGGCAACATCTACTTTAGGATTTTGTAAAATTCCTTCTTTAACCATTAATTTTGCGCCACCTTCTTCTCCCGGAGGTGCGCCCTCTTCTGCTGGTTGGAACATAAATACAATGGTCCCGGGCAACTCGTCTTTAATCGCCACTAATATTTCTGCCGCCCCCATCAACATCGCCACATGGGTATCATGTCCACAAGCGTGCATCACGCCTGATTCTACGCCATTATAAGTTGCTTTAACTTTGGAAGCGAATGGCAAATCTACTCTTTCGGTCACTGGCAAAGCGTCCATATCTGCACGTAAGGCAACGACAGGGCCAGGTTTTCCACCTTTTAAAATACCTTTCACGCCCGTCTTAGCAAAATTTCTAGTCACTTCTATGCTTCCTAATGCTTCTAGATGGTCGGCTACCATTTCGCCCGTTTTAAATTCTCGGTTGGATAGTTCTGGGTTTTCGTGCATATGCCGCCGCCATTTGATGACTTTGGCTTCTAGCTCGTCTGCCATTTTGTCGATAGTTGCTCGAACGTCGGCATCTACTGTCAATTTATCCATTATTGGAGCTTGGACAACGGTTGGTCCTTGTGCATTTATAGTCGTTGCAAATATTGCTAAACAACCTAAAAAGTTAATGAGTCTTTGTATTTTCATGAATGCTATATTTGATTAGAAAAGCGAATATAGCTAAAGATGTTATTAAATAAAAACTTTATTTGTGAGGATTGGATGCAAAGTAAAGGAGTTGTCAAAAACTAAATTTCCTTGTTTTCTCTATAAGTATTATCTAAAATTGATTCAGAAAAAGCCTGTAATTAAATCGAAAATAAGATTCGTTAAGCAACATAGTGGCTTTGATAAAAACTGCGACGGCATTTCTTCAATTATTTAACAATAAGCCAAATAATTCATTTGGATAAGTTATAAAGAAAGCCTACATTTGTTGCTTAAAGTCAACAATTGAAAAGATGATTAATAAAAAAGCATTCAAAGAAATTACTTCAAAATATGCAATTGAACAGGTCGAAAAATATTTGATTCAACAGTATATTTTATTAAATAATCTAGATGCTGAAAAATCTTCTATTTTAGCTCCCTTTTTCAAAGAAAGCTTACTAGTAGAATTTGACTTTAAAAAATTAGCAATTAATTCTCTAAAAGATTTGGAAAACTATTTGGAGTTATTAATTCCTCCTAATGATAGGAAACTGAATGGTGCCTTTTTTACGCCTAATTTTGTCGTCAATTTCATTATAGCGGAACTAAGACCCAAAGAAAACGATAAATGCTTAGACCCATCTTGCGGTACAGGTGCTTTTCTAATAGGACTTACCGAGTATTTTTCAAAGCAACATGGAAAGGCCGTAAAAAAAACGATTCAAGAGAATATTTTTGGGAGTGACATTTTAGAATATAATATTAAAAGAGCAAAAATATTACTATCAATTCTCGCCTTAGAAAATGATGAATACCTTGAAGAAGAAGATTTTAATCTAATCCACCAAGATAGCTTAAGACATAATTGGAATGGAAAATTTGATGTAATAGCAGGCAACCCTCCTTACGTAAAATATCAAGATTTGTCTGATGATAATAGAGCTTACTTATTAAAAGAATGGACGACCATTCAAAGCGGTACATTCAATTTATATTTTGCATTTTTTGAATTAGGGCATCAATTATTGACAGCAAATGGTCGATTAGGTTATATAACACCCAATAACTATTTTACTTCATTAGCAGGAAAAAATTTAAGAGCCTTTTTTATTCAAAACAAGTGTGTAAATAGAATTATAGATTTTAGTCACAAAAAAGTATTTGATGCTCAAACATATACCGCTATTACATTCCTAAATAAAAATGAAAATGAAGCGATACTGTATGATAGAATTAAAAATGAAGATTCCCCACTTCAATTTGTTGCAAAAGCGAATGGTTCACCCAATAATATTAAAGACCTTAATGTTAAAAAATGGAGATTATTAAAAACCAAAGAACAAAAAAATATTAAAATAATAGAATCTATTGGAACACCAATCAAAGAATTGTTTGATATATGCGTTGGCATAGCAACCTTGAAGGATGAAGTTTTTTTTGTGGACAGTACCAACGTTTCTGGAAATTATTTTATTAAATCGACAGAAAAAGGTAAATTCAAAATAGAAAAAGAAGTAACTAAATCTGTTTATAAAATATCGAATTTCAAATCTCAGAAAGATATACCTAATAATAAACGAAAAATTATTTTCCCTTACACCCTTAAATCTGGAAGTGCACTACCTATTCCTGAATCTGAATTTAAATTAAAATACCCTGAATGCTACAAATACCTTTTAACACAAAAAGAAAAATTAGAGGGTAGGGATAAGGGAAAAGTAAATTATGCTCCATTTTATGTTTGGGGACGAACACAAGGGTTAACAAAAAAAGGAAAGAAAATACTAAATCCAACATTTAGTCAGTTTCCTCGATTTTTATTAGTTGAGGAGGAAGATGCTTTTTTTACAAATGGCTATGGTATCTACTTTAATAAAGGAAAAAACAAAAATGTTGATTTATTTTCAAATTTTACTAACCCTTTCTCTTTAGAAGAAAACATTGATATTGTTCAGAAAATCTTGAATTCACATATCATGCATTACTACGTTTCTAAAACAAGCGTTTCTATTGCTGGAGGTTACCCTTGCTATCAAAAAAACTTTATTGAAAAATTTACTATACCTACCTTTACCGAAGAGGAAATAGAAACCTTAAAAAAGTTGAACAATAAAATAGATATTGATGAATTTCTACTCAAAAAATATCAACTAAATCTTCCTGTTCCAAATCTTGTAGCATAAATCTTCATCAAATCAGAAACAAAACTATCATATCCTAATCCGACTAAAGTAGCAGTTGAATTTTTGGGCAGTAAGTTATCTGCTATTAAATCCGCATCCTTTTTATAAATTTTCACAGGTGTTTGGCTAAAGTCAGCTAAGATTAAGCATAATCTTTCATATTTATAATCTTCCCCATTTTCGATAATTCTTTTATTTATAGCAGAATAGGTGTTAATTGCTCTTTCAATAACTTCAGCAGTCGTTTTACTTCTTTTATTTAATTTTGTAGTAATAATTGTTTCAAATATTGGATTTTTCTTTTTTACTTCATCCATATTAAAACCTGTAATTGGAAGAATAAATAATTCGCCCAAAACCATATTTGGGCATCTCATATGCAGATTAAGCGTTTCGGCAAAAGCTCTTTCTACAATTGTATCTGTATTCTTTCCAATACTACTCATTTGACTCCGAACATTAATTACAAGTGAGTTTTCAGTATAATCTTTTCCATAGACATCTGTTTCTCCTGCCATCATACCAATCGTTATTATTTCAGGTTTTTCTTTCCCAATTAACGCTGTTGGTATGGCAGAAATATCTTGTTTTTTTGCTTTTATAAAACCTGAAAATTTTATTTCTCCAGAAGAATTATATTGGGAAGGAAAAACTAAATTAGCCTTAATACCATTTCTAATTAATTCAGATTTTACAACTTCATGAAATAGATTAATATGTTTACTTGAAGTTGTTAAACTTTGCTTTCCTCTAGCCCCAGCAATTTGAATGGCTCTTTCAAATGCAAACTTAAAATTATCACAAGCAACTTGTAAAATATTCAAAGGAGTTGCCTTTTGTATATTTTGGTGAATTGTATTTTTTACAAGCTCCAACTGGGCTTCTTCTAAAGGACTTAGAATCTTACTTTTCGCCATTATTTTCAAAGGTAGAGTTATTAAAAAATTCTTTAACCGTAACTCCAAGTGCAATAGCCACTTTCTCTATATTGACTATGGAAATATTTCTCTGTCCATTTTCTACACTTGCAATATAACTTCTATCCAAATCAGCGGTATACGCCAAATCCTTTTGAGACATATTAGCTTTATCTCTCAATTCTTTAATTCGCAAACCGATTTTTGACTTGATATTCATGGTACAAATATCTACATGTGTAGACTATAAGCCAAAGACTATAAGTAACATTATAAAAAATATTGCTTCTATTGTAAATTTGAGACAGGCTCTTTTAAGTGAAAGTATTTACAAAATGCCCTTATAAAAAAACGAAAGCGATTGCGGTATACCACAATCGCCTTTCTTCTAATTTTGAATATGCTGGAATTTATAAATTTTGAAATCTTTTCTAATTCGTCGCTGCATTTCCATTCGCATCCCCTATTTTAATGCCAATGAAATCAAGTACTGTATTTTCACCGCTCGTTAAATTAAAATCAGAACTTAAATTCCCTTCATATTCGGGAGTATTCGCTTGCGAAAAAGTAATAGCGTCCA
>CAYMSC010000491.1:0-4704 GCA_964392805.1 uncultured Saprospiraceae bacterium | reverse complement strand
GATCAAAAGAAGCCGTCCTAGATGTTCAAGTTATTGTTTTGCCGTTACTAAGTACCAACTCATAATTAGTTTAAAATTTCAGGGAGACTATTTTTTTGCTAGCCCCCCCCGTCCGCTCTGCGGTTCACAAACAGCGTTTGTTCATTCCAAAAAATCAAGTCATAGCACCGTATGGGTTTATTTTTTGGAGGAAAATAGCGACAAAAGAGGCCGCTGAAAATTAAATATAATTGTGTGTTGGTACTTATATGGCAATACTTTTACACCCGAATTTCCAAAAGCCCCCAAAATATCGGATATTTGTGAACTGTTATGAAAAGGAAGTGTTTTTACAAACAATCTTTTTCATTTTAATTTTCATTTTAATTTTTATTACAAAATGGTCTCACAGAAAACAGCTCCAAAAGATGATTTTTACTGGGTAGAAGATAGAGAACCTCACTTCGACCGTAGAAAAGCTATCTTGAAAGCGCACCCAGAGGTAAAAGAATTATTTGGGATTGATAAAAGTCTAAAGTATTGGACTACTTTAATGGTGGTTGTACAATTGGCTATTGGTTTGTATGCGCATCAATTATCATGGATTCCATTCTTGTTAGTTACTTACATAGTAGGTGCTACGATTGCTGGTGCGATGTTCTTGGCGATTCATGAAACTACTCACAACTTAGCCTTCAAATCTAAAAAACACAATAATATTTTTGCCATTTTCGCTAATCTACCCATAGTCGCTCCTTATGCAATGTCCTTTAAGGTCTATCATGGATTGCACCATTGGCATCAAGGTACAGATGGGATTGATGTTGATATTCCGATGGTCAAAGAAGCTTCTTTTTTTAGAGGATTGTTTGGAAAATTAACTTGGTTTATCAATCAGATTTTAGTCTATGCTTTTCGACCTATTTTTGTAAAGCAGATAAAATTGGATAAATGGCAGAAATATAATATTGCTTTTCAACTAGTCGCTATGGCTATTTATCTACCCTTTGCAGGTTGGTCTGGCTTATTATATTTATTGTTGTCTATGTTTTTTGCTGGGAGCTTACATCCTACGGCGGGGCATTTTATATCTGAGCATTATGTATTTGAGGAAGGTCAAGAAACTTATTCTTATTATGGTCCTTTAAATAAAATTACTTTTAATGTCGGATATCATAATGAACATCATGATTTCCCAACTATTCCAGGTAGCCGATTGCCTAAATTAAAGAAAATGGCGCCCGAATTTTATGATAATTTGCATTCGCATGATTCTTGGATAGGTGTGATTTATGGCTTTTTATTCAATAAAGATATTACTTTGTTTTCTAGAACTAAGCGAAAATAAGGTTGGTTAATTGTTGTCAGTTGTCTGATTACACGCTAAATAGACAACTGACAACTAATTAACTGTTAACTGACAGCCGAAATCACTTCAATATTTTCAAACAGCTAAACAAGGCATCTCTAAAATTCCTACCTAAAGGCAGTCGTTCTCTATTAATAATTACCTCGCTTGTAGCAATATCTATATCTTCTATTTTAGGGAGTGCAATAACATAGGCACGTTGTATTTGGATAAAGTAATCTTTAGGCAATTGTTCCAATACTTTTTTTAAGGATAACTTTAAAATGTACTTTTTCCCAACCGTATGTATAAGGCTATAATTACCTTCTGTTTTTATCCAAAGTACATCCTCTATTGGAATCTTTCGCAATAGATTATTTTGTTTAACAAATAATGCGTCATGAATAAATCCTTCTTTCATTTTTACAGTATATTTTGTTAATAATTCTCTTTAAGCTAATATCTACTGCATTTCGATGTTTAGTTTAGGATATACTCCCATTTTTAAAAAAATTTAACTCATCTATGCAATTTAAAAACTAGAGCTTATTGAGAGATTTGTTTTTGGAGATAAAAAAGATACCTATTTACCAATAGGTAGCTATTTTTTGTGCCGATGATGTAAAATTCTTTAGTGATAGCCGTCCTGATAATTATCAGAATTGCTAATAAATTTTATAAAACCAGTGCAAAAAAGACGCTTTTTTAGCCCAAAACCTGTCCCGATTCTTCGAGAGGCTAAATGTCCAACAAGCTCTTAATTATACCTTCTTAATATTTTTGGTTATAGAATATCTAAGCAACGCTGAAATAATAAGTCCGTCATTTGAGTTTCAAATCCCTATGATTTTTAAAATCAAGGTGATTTAAAATGTCGAAGTTATTTTTTGACCGTTACTAAAAACGAAAAGCAGAGTTGACTAGTAAAATTGACATATATCATTATTATTAAGTGTTGGTTATCAATACCTAATAAGTAACAATTTAACAATACAACTACTGTTTTTTGAGGAATTCGGATTAATAAAATAGTCGATAAGTAAGTTTTGTATGAAATAGATAGAATTACAATATGACCTTAAACATTCCAACTTGTAGTAAAGTGTGGAAAGGGTCTTTTAGGGAAGGGTGTAAATAAAATGCAAAATTAACAAAAAATAAAAAATTAACAAGAAAAAGCCGATTTTTCATTAGAAGAGAATGAAAAAATGATATGCTTAGGAATTTTGAATGATTGAATGATGAATTTTGAATGTAAGCAACTGACAATCAATCGAATAAAAAACAATCCATTCAATTCATTTTTGTCATTTTAGACAAAAGAGCCAATCAAAAGCTTGTATTCCTCTGAAAATCAATCAACTATATCCAAAACTCACGTTGAATAGGTACCTCATTTTTTGATTAAGTAACCGCCGTATGATACAGTCGAATAATTAATCAAGAAGTTATATTTTCACTCCTTTTAAAATTTCATGAACATCTTGCTGGATTTTTCGAGCGAGGTTGTCCGCCACTACTTTTGAATTACTCTCTGAATAAACTCGAATAATTGGTTCTGTATTGGATTTACGTAAATGAATCCAATCTTTGTCAATCTCTATTTTTAATCCATCAATTGTATTCAATTCATAGTTTTTATACTTCTCTTTTAAACACGCTAATAGATAATCGACATCTATCTCTGGCGTTAATTGAATTTTATTTTTAGATATTGTATATTTTGGATATTGAGATTTCAAAAAAGAAACTGGTTTGCCAAAATCTGCTAAATGCGATAAGAACAGGGCTATTCCCACAATGGCATCTCTTCCATAATGCGAATCAGGATAGATAATTCCTCCATTCCCTTCTCCTCCAATTACTGCATCTACTTCTTTCATTTTCGTAACTACATTCACTTCCCCCACAGCAGATGCATGATAAACACCGCCATGCTTCTCGGTTACATCTCTTAATGCTCTGGTCGAAGATAAATTAGAAACGGTATTTCCTTTTTTATGCTTTAAAATATAGTCTGCTACTGCGACCAAAGTATATTCTTCTCCAAACATTTCTCCATCTTCACAAACAAAGGCTAATCTATCTACATCTGGATCTACCGAAATTCCCAAATGCGCCCGGCTTGCTGTTACAGCTTGAGACAAACTCCTCAAGTTATCTGGTAAAGGCTCTGGATTGTGTGCAAAATTTCCTGTCATTTCCTCATTTAATAAAATGACTTCACAGCCCATTTTTTCTAATAATGGAGGGATAGAAATAGCACCAGTTGAGTTGATACAGTCTACTACTACTTTGAAAGCCTTCGTCGCTACATGTTCTGTATTTACCAATGGTAATGCTAAAACAGATTCAACATGCTTATCTATATAAGTTTCATCTTTGCGGTAAGTGCCTAATTTATCTACTCCTGCGTAATTGACTTCTCCTTTTTTAATAATTTTGAGAATGGTCTCTCCGTCCTTAGCGGAAATAAATTCTCCTTTTTTATTCAATAACTTTAAGGCATTCCATTCTTTAGGATTATGACTTGCCGTCAAAATAATACCAGCATGGGCTTTTTCCTTCACGACTGCTACTTCTACGGTGGGTGTGGTAGACAATCCTAAATCAATTACATTAATACCCATCATTTGGAGCGTACTACAAACTAAATTACTGACTAATCCTCCTGATATTCTTGCATCTCTCCCAATTACAATTGTTGGCTTCTTGTATTTTTTTAAAAGCATAGTGCCAAAACCTGCTGTAGATTCTACTATATCTTGAGGAGTTAAGTTTTCACCTGCTGTACCGCCAATAGTTCCTCGAATACCTGAAATTGATTTAATTAGTGCCAAATGTGTTAATAGTTTAAGGAGTTATAAATTTGAATCTATTTAATAAAATTAGTTTAACTTCTTTAGATTCGTTGTCTTATAGACATAAAATGAGCCCAACGGGATTAAATGCGACCGTTGCGCTCATCATTTCTCGGATGCTTTACTTGTTACGGTATCTTTTCAAAATAGGTTGTTAATTCAACTATTTTGTATTAGCAAATAAACAATTTATTATTTACTTAATCAATAACTTGTAACACTATTTTTCCAAGTTAGTGCCTCAGTAGTGACGAGATAATTATTTTCATCGCGTTCCTTATAACGTATTTTACACTAATATTTATACAAAGGGTTTTCTTATAAAATTTATTTTGAACCACAAAAGGAACAAAAAAACACAAAAGTTAGCCACAAAAGAGTTGTTTTTAAAAGTCTTTTGTGTCCCGATTTTTTATCGGAATTGTTCACTTTTGATTCTATTGTGGTTCAAAACCTTTATTTTATTAACTGATGTTACGCAAAGAAAAATTATTGAGCACCAAAGGTGCGGCATAT
>CAYMSC010000490.1:0-4711 GCA_964392805.1 uncultured Saprospiraceae bacterium | reverse complement strand
ACTATCAAAAAAATTCAAATTTCATATAACTATTTTTCAAAGGGTAACAAGTCTATTAAAAAGGAAGCCTGCTGCAAACAATGCATCTATTTTCATCACCCCTATTCGGGCTGCAGAAAATAGATAAAAACCGTTAGCTCTCATTAAGAAAAAAAATAGCCAACAAATAAAATAAATATTGTCAAATTAAGACAATTTTTGTATATTGCAAGTAAAACCAACATTTAATTAAATGTATTTACTTGATTTAAAAACTGATTCTTTGGTAGAAGCTGAAATTGTTAAAGCTACTATCAAAGATATGCCTCTAAAAAAAGATGGATGGAATTTCACTTGGAGGACTGTATTCAAATATAAAAATACAGAAACATTTATCCTCAGACTTATATCAAATCCAGAATCCATTCAAGGGATTTTACAATTGAGAAAACAAGGAGGGATGTTAATTATGGATTTAGTGGAAATTGCCCCTCATAATATTGGACGGAAAAATAAGCGATATGATTATATCGCAGGTTGTCTAATTGCGTTTGCTTGCCGAGAGACTTTCAAATTAGAAAATAATTACAAAGGGTTTTTAACATTCGAATCAAAAACCAAGTTGATTGAATGGTATATGGAAAATTATTACGCCAAGATTGCAATGGGACAAAAAATGTATATTGAACCAAATGATGGACAAAAATTAATTGAAGAATATCTCAACAGAAAAAATAAGTCCAATGACAAAGAATAAAAATAAAATTCCTGAGAATGGTGTTTTGACTTCTCCTATGAATGTTCAAAATAGAGAATTTAAAGAATTACAATTGTTTCTATTAAATAAATCTAATTCTTTAAGCGAAAAAGAGAAACTTAGTATTGAACTATTTGCGATACAAATCAAAATAGAGGATTACCTAAAATCAAATGACGATGAAAATACGGTAATAACAGTAGGTGATTTTTTAAGATTGTATATTGATAAATTGAATTTAAAGCAAAATAAATTTGCCAACTACATTGGATTAAATCCTACAAATTTCAATAAAATTTTATCAGGAAATAGAAAAGTGAATTTTGAATTATCATATACACTAAGTCAGATTTTTAATTTAGACCCAAAGGCATGGATATTAATACAGGTGAAAAATGAATACAAAGAATTGAAGAAAAACAAGTCTAAATATTTCCAAAAATTCAATTTAGAAGATTTGATTAGTGCTTAGAAAAAATTGAAAACGAGAGCTAACCTTGCACCAACGGCAAGTGGGCTTATACATACTCTTAGGTCTTTTGAAAAATCAAAATATTTTCAAATGAATTTAACCACTACAAAATTTATAGTGTTATTCTTAGGCATAAATTTTTGCATTCATGCACAAACTTATCCTGACCATTTTGGTACAGGAAATGACGTTGGTGTAATGGTCACTTCTAGTCCAGAGCAAGGAACAAATGAAGCTAGTCACACTTTGAATGGTACAGGTCTGTTTCCTGATATGGTGGGTGCGTCTCGATTTTTAGCACAATCACAATTAGGCTACAAAGAAGCTGATATTCAAAATGTAATAAGTCTTGGAATTGACGCTTGGCTTGACCAACAAATTTCAATGCCCATCACTGTAGATTATGAGCAAACTTACAGAAATATTCACGACGATATTATTTCGATGATGAACGCCAGTCTGGGTGCCGCAGATTCTGCGAGAAGAGATGAACATATCCCTTTTGTTTTTTATCAAAAAGCCTTTACAGATGATGATGGTCTTCGTCAAAAAATAGCTTTTGCATTAAGTCAGATTTTTGTAGTTTCTATTAATGGAACTATTGGAGATAGAGGTTTTGGTCTCTCAAGTTATTACGATGTATTGTATAATGGAGCTTTCGGGAACTTTAGAGACTTACTATTCAACGTATCATCACACCCAATAATGGGGATTTATCTAAGTCATTTCAAAAATGAAAAAGCCGATCCTGTAGAAGGAACGCTACCAGATGAGAACTATGCTCGCGAAATAATGCAGTTATTTACAATTGGCTTATTTGAGCTGAATAATGATGGTAGTTTGAAATTAGATGCAAATGGAGCACCAATTCCAACCTACGATATTGAAGATGTACAAGAAATGGCTAAAGTTTTTACAGGTTTCTCTGGTGGCGATTGGGATTATGTTTCTCATACACAATACACACCGGGTGATCCACTTTTATTTCAAAAAAACTTTAACCATTATGATTTAACTGTGCCAATGTATATGCACGACGACCACCACGACACAGGAACTAAAATACTGCCTGATGGTACCATTATTCCTGCAGGGCAAACAGGTATGCAAGATGTAAATATGGCAATAGATTGGTTGTTTAACCACCCCAATGTTGGTCCTTTTATTGGATATAGATTAATTCAACAATTGGTTAAATCCAACCCCACACCTGAGTATGTAAATAGAGTAGCTACTGCATTTAGTAATGATGGTAATGGTGTTCGTGGAAATATGGAAGCAGTAGTAAGAGCAATTTTAACCGACCCAGAAGCCAGAGATTGTGCGTTTATAACCGCCCCAAGAGCAGGTAAATTGTTACAACCAATAGAGCGTATGATGAATTTATTTTATGCCTTAAATATAAGTACGCCTTCTGGAAGATATTGGTTTAGAGATTATGGTGAGATTTATGATAAGGTAGAACAGTCCTATCTTTATTCCCCTACTGTCTTTAATTTTTTCTCTCCATTTTTTGCCGATGGCGAATTTGTAGCTCCAAACGATATGGTTTCACCAGAATTTCAATTGTTACATTCAACTTCAAGTATTCACTATCTGAATATGGCAGAAGATATGATAAAAGTTCGTCCTTTCAAAAATAAGACTGGAATTAATGACAATCCTAATAACCCAAGAGTAGTAAATAATAGTCCTGATAATCCTACTTTAGATTTTACACCTTTAACAACTTTATTTGCCGAAAGTGGACTCACAGCTTTAATTGAGCATTTAGACTTGTATTTGTGTAGAGGGCAATTAGGTACTTCTACAAAAGCACATATTGAAAACAATATAGCTCAAAATTTAGCTAATGGAACAAATATGAGTGATTTAGAAGTAGTTGAAGATGTATTGTATTATATAATGATTTCGCCCAGCTATGTAATTTTAAAATAATGTATTTAAAGAAAAAATAAAAATGGGAAAACATAATCATAATAGAAGAGATTTTTTAGGAAAATTAGCAGGTTTAGGATGTGCTTCATTAAGCGTAACACCGCTTTTGTCAAGTATTACAAACTTAGGATTGCTTAATGCAGCAGCCGTAGCTAATCGACCAGCTTTTGCTACTTCGGGATCTACAGGTTATAAGGCATTGGTTTGCATCATGCTGACTGGTGGAAATGATAGTTATAACATGCTTATTCCACGTGGTACTTCTGAGTATAACGATTATGCAACAAGAAGAACAAATATGGCGATTCCACAAGCTGATATTTTGCCAATTAATCCGCTTATTTCTGATGGAAAGGAGTATGGTTTACACCCAAGTATGCCAAATGTTCAATCTATGTTTGAAACAGGGAATCTAGCCTTTATTGCCAATGTTGGAGCATTAGTTGAACCAACCACTTTAGCAACCTACAATGCCGACCAAAATTTACCAATCGGATTGTTTTCTCATTCTGATCAAAGAACACATTGGCAAACTTCAGTGCCACAAGATAGAGATGCCTTGGGATGGGGTGGAAGAATAGCTGATATTCTTCAATCGAATAATGCCAACCAAGATATTTCAATGAATATTTCTTTGAATGGAATTAATGTTTTCCAACAAGGGCAAAATGTTCGAGAATACGCTATTGAAAGAAGTGGTACAGGAAGTGTGCAAATTAATGGTGCAACAAAAAATAATTTCTACAATACAATGAAGCGTCAAACGCTTGATAATATTTTAGATGATACCTACCAAAATATTTTAGAACAAGCCTATGCAGACTCGGTACTTGGTTCAGCTGGTAATTCCATTCAATTTAGTTCTGCCATTGCAAGTGGAACACCTTTCACAACTGTTTTTCCAGATACTAAATTTGGGGAACGCTTAGAAATGGTGGCTAAGACAATTGCTGCTCGTGGAATTTTAAATGTTTCCAATCAAACATTTTATGTAAGTATGAGCGGTTATGATACGCACAATAATATGCTTGAAGAACACGCCCTATTGATGTCTGAATTAGACGCAGCTGTAAGTGCTTTTTACAATTGTATGATTGAATTAGGTGTAGAAAATGATGTTGTTGGGTTTACTATGTCAGACTTTGCCAGAAAATTAGTATCGAACGGTGATGGTTCTGATCATGCTTGGGGGGGACACGCTTTTGTTTTTGGTGGAGCCATTACAGGTCAAAAAATTTACGGAACTTATCCAGATTTATATACAGGTAATCCATTAGAAGTAGGAAATAATGGAGGCAACGGAAGAATTATTCCAACTACTTCTTGCGATGAATACTTTGCAGAATTGGCGTTATGGTTTGGAGCATCTTCAGCGGACCTAAATCAAATTCTTCCAAATATTAATAATTTCTGGACACCATCTGGTTCTACAGGCCCTATAGGGATGTTTATATAATGGGTTTTCACCAAGAGAAAAATACAATAGACTTGTTACCCTTTAAAATTACAGTCATCTGAAAATGCCTTTTTCCGCTAGCAGCCCATCCGCTTTGCGGGTCACAAAC
>CAYMSC010000489.1:0-4715 GCA_964392805.1 uncultured Saprospiraceae bacterium | reverse complement strand
CGCCTAAACAAACGGCCTCCGCCACCAGTTTTAACGTGTTCCTAGATGTAGGGACTATCTGCTAAAAATAAAATTTTGATTTTCAAGAAAATACATATTAGATTAATCTGTTGTTCAGTAGAATAAAAATGAATAGCCCTATATAATTACTGTTTTTTATTTGGTTTATAGGAGTCACTTAATTTTTTGTTAATTAAGTAGTATTGCTTTGAATACACTACAAATATGCACCAAAACCCGACGAACGACAACTTTTAAAGATTTCTCCTTGGTTTTTCTCGACGAATCCAAGGAGGAGGTAGTTTATTGATTTTTTAGGAGGTAAGTATTGGGGCATGAAATTTGGAAAGTATAATAGATAACTATAAAAATACCAGTAGGTCAAAAGAAGAAAGAGATGCTGGAAATCTACCCCTTCTTTACTAGCAATTTACAACTTCAAGTAATTCCCTAAAGTAAAGTCTATGAAACTAAGAAATATTTGGCAATTATTATTACTATTCTGTGTTTTTAGCCAAACATTACATAGCCAATCTGTTCAAAAAATTAGATTTAACAATATTAGAAAGTTAGAAGGATTATCTAATAATATGGTCAATGGCATATTAAGAGATAATTTAGGCTTTTTGTGGATAGCTACCAATGAGGGCTTGTGTAGATATGACGGCCCCAATCAGGTAGAAGTTTTTCGAATAACTGAGAGGGAAGGGGGCAATACTTTAAAATCTAATAACATTAGAAGTATTTATGAAGACAGTAAGGGGAATCTATGGATAGGAACACGTTTAGGAGGATTAACGAAATATCATCAACAGAGTGATACATGGAGCACTTTTCAACATGAAGAGCAAGAACCAAGGACCTTGAGTAATGATGAGGTGTTATCAATTTTAGAAGATAGTCAACAACGTTTATGGGTAGGGACAGAAAATGGACTAAATCTATTTGATTATGAAACAGAAACGTTTACTAGATTTCTATCCGATGATACCAATCCTTATAGTTTAAAAACAAAGGCTGTGTTAGATATCTTTGAGGATGATAAAGGTTGGATTTGGGCAGGAACCTGGGGGGGAGGGCTGCATTTATTGCTTACTGAAAGGGATAATAAAAAAGAAGAAGGAAAGTTTCGTCAAATTAGTCCTGCTGCTAATAAGTCCGCCCAAAATATTTGGAAAATTTATCAAGATAGACAAAAACGATATTGGATAGGGACACACGGGGGGGGGCTATTTTTAATGCAGCTACCAGCCGATGCATCAAATCACTTGACGAAACAAGATTGGTTGCCCCAGTTTTATAATTATTTAGAAAATGGAGAGGATAAGGAGAGTATCTCTAACAACTCTGTTCAAGATATTCTACAAGACCGTACTGGGAAATTATGGATAGGCACGACATATGGTTTAAATTGTGTAGAAGAAAAATACTTGAAATTTCCAGAAAAGCATAATGCTACCAAAACGACTCGCCCAAAATTAAAATTTCTAAATTTTCATTTTGCACCTCAAGATATTTATTCATTAGCGGGTAACAATGTTCTTGAGATTATAGAGGACGAACAGGGATTGATATGGTTCGCTACTGCTAATGGAATTAGTTTGTATAATTGGTACACAAGTCAATTTGATTCCCATTCTATTTTTACGGAAGATAAAAAAACAGCCAACGCAAAAAATATACATATTGATGAGGAAGGTATCCTGTGGATTGGTGGAGGACAATATGGATTGATTAAGTATCATCCAGAAAACGGTAAAAAGGAGCACTTTATAAACGAACATCCCGAAATATTTTTGGATGATTTTGTGTCGGCTATATTTAGTAAAGATGATTGGATGTATGTAGCTACAAAAAAAGGAGTTAGTGTAATTAATATAAAAAACTATCAATACAAAAAATACCCTATACCTGTATGGCTACAACACCTAATAACTGATTTTTATGTTCAATTTATTTTTGTCGATAGTAAGGAAAAGGTTTGGTTAGGAACAGAGGTGGGGCTTTTTTCCATTAATCAAAAAACAGGGGAGTATAGAGAATATTTAAGAGATCCGTCCAACCCTTATTCCATCAGTGGCAACTCTATAAATGACATGATAGAGGATGAGCAAGGTAATTTATGGATAGCGACTTATAATGGATTGAATAAAGTTGCCACTAGTGATAGAGAAGCATTCAAATGTACCCATTTTGTTTATGATAAAGAACATCCAGAAAATACCATCATTGGCAACCAGATTATAAGTTTAGAATTAATTGATAATAAATTATACATTGGCTCTTCAGCGGGACTTTGTAGTTATGACTTAGGAATGGATAAATTTAAGAATTACAGTGTGAATAGTCATAAGTTTTGGATACAAAGTATCGAACCAATGAAAGATGGTAACTTTTGGGCAAGTTCTACACTGGGACTTTTTTATTTCGATACGAAAGCCGAAAAATTTAATATATTTGAAAAAGTAGATGGATTGTTTGATTTATCGTTTCTATTAGGTTCAAGTGCTCAAGATAGTCAGGGGTATATTTATTTTGGGAATAGAGACGGGTTTACTAGACTTCATTCAAAACAATTTGCTCAAAATACAAAAAAACCGAATGTATATTTAACCAATATCAGAAAGGTGAATCATGATGGAGAAAAGATTTTCTATGGAATGAATAGGAAGGAATTAGTGATGAATCATGATGATTATTACTTATCCATAAATTTTGCAGCACTCAACTATAATCGTGGGGAAAAGAATCAATACGCCTATAAATTGGAAGGGTTTGATGATACTTGGAATTACACCGAATTTGGTATTCCAATTGTATATACCAATTTAGAATCGCAGACTTATACCTTTAAGGTAAAGGCAGCTAATAATGATGGTGTTTGGAATGAAGAAGGCGCTATTTTAAAAATTATAAAACATCCAGCATTTTGGCAAACATGGTGGTTTCGCTTAGGTGGATTACTGGTTTCTTTGATGACCTTAGTTGTAGGGGTTAATCAGTATACAGGAAGTATTAGAAAGAAAAATTTAGTTTTAAAAAGCTACAATGAAAAATTAAACAAGGAAATAGAGGATCGTAAAAAAGTAGAAAAGGCTCTAGCGCATAGAGAAAAATTTAGCCAAGTCATTATGGACAATGTTCCTCAATTTATCTATTGGGTTGACGAAAATTATGACTTTTTAGGGAGCAATCTGATTTTTAAAAGATATTTGTCTATTAAAAATAATGCAGACTTGGTAGGGCGAAATTTATCAGATTTTTATATTCAAGGGGAAGAATTTGCAGAAGAGATTAAATTGTTGAAACAGGTTATTAAGACTGAAAAGCCTGTTTATAGTAGAGTAAGTTTATCCATGCCTTCTCTAAAATTAAGACAATTATGGATAGAGCGACATTTTGTTCCTTTACGAAATGATGACGGAGTTGTAATTGGTATGTTAGTTTCAGGAAGTGACATTTCCGATAGAGTAGCAAAAGAACAGGTGATAGCGAAGCATTCAGAAAAGTTAGAAGAGTATAATAGTGAGCTCAAAAGGTCAAATAAGGATTTAGAACAATTTGCCTATATCGCCTCTCATGATTTAAAAGAGCCTTTAAGAATGATTGGCAATTTTTCAGGATTATTGGCAAGAGCGTATAAAACCAAATTAGACAAAGATGCTTTTGAATATATTGATTTTATAGAGGATGGGGTGAGTAGAATGTCTAATTTAATCAATAGCCTTTTAACGTATTCGAGGGTAGGGCGGAAAGAAATGAAGTTAGTAAATATTAATTTGAACAAATTAGTAGAAGTAAAATTATTTGACCTTTCTGAATTAATCAAAGACCGAAAGGCTAAAATTCAGCTGGACTCCTTACCAACAATTTTTGGAGAAAAAGAACAGATAGGGATGGTTTTTTATAACCTTATCAATAATGGAATGAAATTTAATAAAAAAGAACAACCCACCATTCATATCAAGCACCATGATAATGCAGAACAAGGTTTTTGGAAATTTTCAGTAAGGGATAACGGAATTGGCATCGAACCCCAATATCAACAACAAATTTTTGAAATATTTAGGCGCTTGCATAATAAGAAAGACTTTGAAGGCACTGGTATCGGTTTGTCCGTTTGTCAAAAAATTATCTTTAGACATGGTGGAAAAATATGGTTAGAATCCATCCCTGGGCAAGGAACTACTTTTTATTTTACCATCAACAAAAATTTAAAGAATATGCTACCTGAAACAGAAAAAGAGGTACCTATGCCTGCCTCTTTGTCTTAGAGCTCGTTTAAAATTTCAACAAATGGGTAAAATTTTTACACTATATTTTTAGTTGCCTAAAAGGTTGGTTTTAGTCGAAAAATCATAAATTACAGTTCATAAATCTGTATAATTTGGATTGTTGAGCCTAATTAAACGGATTTATGATGTCTGATTTAAAATTTATGGTGTAGGATTTTTTCGCCCAATGCTAAAGCAGACAATATTATAGTTACAGTAGATAGTACGCTTCTTCCAAATGTTCTCTCCACATCCAGCCCTAATTATTAAGTTCTCAATTTAAAATTTTCAATTCACAATTTTCAAAAAAGGCAATAGCATAATTCCTAGAATTGGAGCATAAAAGTTTGCCCCAATTTAAAGTATTAGCTTCAGGCCGTCAGGCTAAGAAAATAGTTGCTGACAATCAACGACTTACGTTTCTGCCGATGTTTGAAGATT
>CAYMSC010000488.1:0-4725 GCA_964392805.1 uncultured Saprospiraceae bacterium | reverse complement strand
TGGTTTAAAATTGAAAGTTAAATTTTATTTAGGCTCTTAACAGAGCTTTAAAACCAACAAATTGTCAATATTTTGAAATGTCGATATTTTTCAAATCTCAACCTCAACCTCCTTACAGTTGAAACGCTAGAGAAGGAAGAGGTACTTATAAATTAGTAGGTGATTTTTAAGATTAAAATCATCTTGGTTTTTGGGGGGAATGGATACAAAAAATGCTATTTGTTGATTGTCAAGTTATTAGATTAGTAAAGGTACAAATAGGGTACATTTTTTCTTTTTTGGATGGTTTTGAGGGTTTATTTTGAGGTTTGGGAAGTAAGGATTTGTTAGTAAGGAAATCGCTTTTTAGGACTTCCCCAATGAATTCGCCCAAATAAAAAAATATCCTACTCAAATTGGATACCAGATATATTTTTTAAATTAAATAAAAAAGAGGGTCACGTTTTTAATACATGCCCTCTTTTAGTTTTTGGTTACTTTAAGTATTTGATAATTAATTTTTCGTTAGTTTTCATTTATTAGGTATAGTTCAGAAGGATACAAAATATAGTAGATTGCTTCTATTCATTTTATGTTTTGACTTTTACTAAGATATATTTTTTTGCAATTTTGTCATTGTCTTAGCTTGTGCGAATCGCAAATATGTACGGTTTTAGGTGTTAGTAAATACTCCTATGGTATCATATAAAACCATTATGTCTTTTTGTTCGTTTGTGCTTATCAAAAAATCTATTTGGTCTAAATTTAGTTTACACTTTTTAATTTCTTTTTTAATATCCGAAATTCCAATTCCATAAAGAATAGAAGTAACATTATGGTCAGACAATAATAAGTTGAGTGAATCTGTATAATTTAATTCCGTTTTTATTTCAAATAGTTTATCAAAATCAGGTTGATAAAATCTGTCTTTATTTTCAAAAAATAAAGCAATTCCATTTTTAACAGCTATTATATCAGGTATTATCCCACCTTTATTCTTTTCAGTTCTTTTGTCATTGTTCAAATGAAGTAAAACACCTGTACCACTTTGCGGAAAATCAAAACATATAATTTTCCAGTTATTCTTTTGTAGCCATTGTAAAATATTCTTAGTTACGTTTTCCTCTCTCATAATTTATGCGTCTCTCCAAAGCGAACCATCTGTAAAAAGAATTGCATCAGCAAAATATGAGAATATTCGTATAGGCTTTGGTTTACTATAAGTTGAACCATATCTTGCGTGCATATAATATCTGGGTATCTCTTCGTTTGATATATTATGATAACCTTTTAATAACAAACTTCTTTTCTCTCCAGTTTCTGCTTGATTAGCAAAATCATCTACTGAGCAATTAGTACTATTAACTGTGAAATTTTGAGTTCCGTGGTCAATATCCATTTTACCCTAAACCATTACTAAGTTTACATCTCTATCTTCAAATGTCTGACCAATTCTACATTTGATGTAATCTATTGCTGCTAAACAACCAGTAAAAGGGTCTCCTTGTGGTCTCCATTTAGAACCTGTATAATAAAAAATTGTCGTAGCTCTTGAATTTAGTAATTCAAAATCATTAATATCATATTTATTGTTATTGTAAGAAGAAAGAAAATTGATTAGATATTGTGTTGGTAATTCTATTGAAGAAGTTAAAGGAGATGCGATTAAACTACCGTTCTTCCTTGTGTATTCAGTTTGCATCCAGCTTCTTTTATTTCGGATTTCTCTTTTTCTAATAAAATTTTGAACTGCTTGGATACCACTTTGTTCGACTTCGTTTACCAAAAGATTTATATGTGCAAACATTTCTTGCATTTGCGAGTCTTGTATTTCAGGGCAACCAGCATAATTCATATTAGCTTCCATTCTTCTTCCTTTCTGCTTGTTTAAAAAATTTGCAGAAAGTTTAGGAGTGGTCATATGTGTTCTATAATCTGTAGGATAATAATATAATAAAACAGGTTTATTATAAATAGTCATTACGTCATCAAGAGCCTTAAAAATTAAGGGATTAATTTTATCCCATCTTGGATTGCTATTTTGTCTGGATATTATTGTTGCCTCAGGATAAACATAAAAAGTAGGAACACCATTTTCTACTGCTGCTGCTAGTCTTGAAAAACGCTGGAAAGCATTATGTCCTGTACCAGCCTCTCTACTTTCTTCTATTGCTAAGATTGGTTCATTATCAAATTCTATAATAATATCTGGTGCATCTAAGTATAAAATTTTCTTAAGATGGTCAGGGACTTTATGAAATAACTTAGGCTTACTAGCATCACTATCAGGTAAAATTGATTTTGTGGTATTTCTAGTTGCTAGGTCAGTATTGTCAATTATAAAATCAGCAAAACTTTCAGAACTATGCCAAATTCTATAGTTCATTATAAATATTTTTTTATTGCTAATGCCACAGCCTTTGCTAATAAAGGAGGGACAGCATTACCTGTTTGTACTCTCGCTTGAACCGTTCCTCCTTTGACAATAAAGTCATCTGGAAAACTTTGGATTCTGCATCTTTCTCTTATTGTTAAACCACGATTATCCTCTGGATGCCCAAGTTGAAACTGAGGTCTTATTCCACCAGAAACTTGAGTTGGACTTAGAATATCCCATGCTAAGCGTATACGCTGCTTAAACCTTTCATACATTGGTTCTCCAGGCTTTGTGTTTTTAATTTTTTCAATTGTCCTTAATGGGTGATTTGGAGCAGTATGACCTGTAACGCTGCCATTAGTATTTAATCTCATTAACTTTTGAAAATCACTAAAAGGCTTTTTTTGATATTTCGCTTTAGTTTCTTTGGCTTTCAATGAAGGCAAATCGCCTATGGCATCTTTTATTGTTACATAATCTTTTTCTGTTTCAGGTCCGTGTGTCTTGATTATATCTTTGAAATCAAATTCTCTATCTCTAATACCAACAAAAACAAGTCTTCTTCTTTTTTGAGGAACACCATAGTTTGGAGCATAAAGAAGTTTGCTTTTAACTTTCATATGTCCTATTTCACTTAGATGAGTTTCAACATCTGTTACGAAATTTCCTGTACTTTTCATTCCTGAAACGTTTTCCAAAACGACAACTCTAGGTTGCAAAATTTTAACAAAACGAGCGAATTCTTTATACATAAAATTCCTGTCATCATTTTCATGCCTCTTTCTATTATTTAGAGAAAAACCTTGACAAGGGATTCCTCCAATAAGAACATCAAGTTGCCTACCGTTAAGTAATTCCTTTATTACTTCTGGGTTAACTTTTTTTATATCTCCTGTAATTGTTGAGCAATTTGGATGGTTCTTTTGGAATGTTAGAATAGATGGAGCATGAATATCGCAACCAAGTATAGCTTCAAAGCCAGCCATTTCAAAACCTAATGATGTGCCACCACATCCACAGAATAACTCTGCTACAATAGGTTTTTTAGTCTCAATATTAGTTCCTTTTTTAAATATTGGTTCTTTATTCCAATAATATCCATTTTCCTCTACTTTGACAGAAGTATTCCAAATACTTTTCTTTTTAATATCAGGTTCTTCTTCTCCATAAATGTTGATTTGTCCATCTTCAAAAATCATAGGTGATTCATCAATTACATTATATTTTTTCGTTTCTGGCATTTTCTGTTTTTTTGTATGATAATTGTTGATGTGCTACTTTCAAAGCGTTAAGCCCTTTGTGTTTGCCTTTAACTATTTCATACAGTTAAGTTCCAATCCACAAAACATTTAACTATTAAGGGAAAACGAAAAAAATAACCTACGCAAAAAAGAACACGACCTAGAGCAAATCAAGTAAAGAAACCGTTCTATCCGTTGCATCCGTGTTCCAATCCTCCTAATAAGACTGCGTAGGTTATTTTTTGCTAAATCCCTAAAAGGATAATTAAATATTTTACTTAAGGTTAAAAGAGAACATATTTTCAAGTTTTGAAGCAAATTCCCTATGAAACATTACTGAACTTTAACGAAGTTCTTTTATTTTTTGTCCAAGTATAATTTTACTTTTTTTAGACTTGACCTGTATAAGCCAAATGTACATATAAATTTTCAAAGGTTAAACAGAGTAATAGGTAAATTTTAACTCTTTTGATTTTTAATTGTTTGTTTGAATTTCCGTAGAAATCAAATATGTTAATGGCATTGCAATTGTTTTTGTTAGGTCAACCTCCTATTAATATGCTGATTCAATAAAAAATCTAACTGAGCAGTAGGCACATAACCCGTTAATACTTCCCCCGTCTCATAGTTTACCCAATCATTAGCGACATTATCGAAAGCCATTTCCTCATAATCCTGCAAAAAGGAAGGTTTTACTTTTTTAGTAGGTATTGAATCTTTAGGTAAATTAAACCCAAATCTATCAAATAGCCGATACCCTTCAAAAGCACAAAAGATATTATCCATAGCGGCTGCATAGATGGTCGGTAAGATGCTTTTATCCTTTTTCTTTACATCTGGTTCAGTAAAGATTTTAGCACCATATTTGACCACTTCCACCAAATCCCTTTCCAAATCCTTAACGGGTCTATAATCTTGGGCAAAGGCATTGGTCAACTTTTCTTTTTTATTCCATGTTCGCTGCCATTCTACTACTAAGGTAGTGGCTATTTCTTTAATTAGGAACAATCAAATGATAGTGCGGATTATAGGTTTTTTCTTTTGGGTTAAAATTACATTCTAGTGATTTGATACCATTAGTGAGCGGCACGTTGAAAAGTCAAGATTCCGCTAAAAGGTTAATCGTTT
>CAYMSC010000487.1:0-4726 GCA_964392805.1 uncultured Saprospiraceae bacterium | reverse complement strand
ATGTCATCAACAATTTTGAAGGAATAAATTTTGAATTCTGAACTTAAGTAGGTAAGGGAAAACGAAAAAAATAACCTACGCAAAAAAGAACACGACCTAGAGCAAATCAAGTAAAGAAACCGTTCTATCCGTTGCATCCGTGTTCCAATCCTCCTAATAAGACTGCGTAGGTTATTTTTTGCTAAATCCCTAAACAAATATAACCGACACTTTCTTGACGGACTCTTTTTCCAATATACTGCGTTAAAAAATATTTCCGTAGCTGGGCTATGCAAAGATTTTTTGCCTTGTCTATCGAAAAAATAGCCTCGCCAAAAGTGACGTTTATATCTGTCCACCTACTTACTTATTCCCTAACCAATATCCGAGGTCGAATCTTTAATAACCGACGAGAAGCAATCCAAACACTCCCGATGGTTATAAACATTATTAATGGTATAACGAGCAACGTTTTATTTAAATCAAACACATAAGGAAATTTGGCTAGACCGACGTTACTTGTTAGCACGTCCATCGCCGATGGAATGATTTGTAAGGATAAAGGTACACCTACAATTAAAGCTAAAATAGCTGTAAATACTGCCTTTAAAATCAGAGAAAGTTGCAATTGGAAAGGGGTTAATCCGACTGCTTTTAGAATGCCCATATTCTTTTGATTTTCTCGAATACTCAATACGGTATCGTTAAAAACCGTCAAAAATAGAACGCCTAGAAATAATAGGGAAACTAATAAAAAGACTTGCTTAATGCCTGCGATAATATTTTTTAAATCTCCTTGAGATTCAGAATCTATTCTTACATCATAGGTTGTTCCGTATACTTCTAATAGTTCTGCTTTATAATCAACTGGACTTTCTTCTTCATGCAGAATGACATTGTACCGATTTAATTGATAGAGTGGATTTAGTTCTCTCACTCCCTCAATCCGCATTTTGAACCCCTCACTTAGATTACTTAGGTTCTGATATACACCTGTAATGCTATAATTAACCAATTGACCTTCCATGAATATGCCTATCGAATCTCCGATGGTTTTATTTAATTCTTTGGCACTATTGATACCAATTGAAACTTCTGTTTCAAAGACGGGATGACGACCTTCTAAATTAACCAAATCCAATTTTTCTAACTCATCATCGTAAATAAATCCAATAAACGTTTTTGGAGCTTTTCCTTCTTGGGCAGGAAGGTTTGCACCATATATGCCCATTTTAACGACCTCTTTTACACGGTCATCCTCCGCCAAATAATCTCTGAAAATATCTTCCTCATTTTCTTCTAATGATGTCGATGAACGAATAAAAAGGTCGGTATTAGGGTAGCCCCAAGAGGGTCTATTATCATCTAAATTTAAAATAGAATTATCGGTATTGGTGTATAATACTTGAACAAAAACAACGAATACCAAACCGATAAATAAAAGAAAAGCACGTTTTTTATTGGACATCAACATTCGTAGACCTAAAAAGATAGGTAGTATGGAATTAGCCCCTAAGGTGAATAAACTAAATTTGGACCCTGCAAAAGACCTTTGTGGTGGTCCTCCAAATCGAATGGCGGTAACGGGTTGTATTTGTCCTGCTTGACTAGCTGTTCTATAAGTAATTAATAAAACACCTATCAAAAAAGCAAAGTAGGTGAAAATACTAGGCACTAACCAAGAGATGTCAAAATTTACGGCACCAATCGCTGCGATTAGGTCTGTGAAAACCAATTGGGTCGTATAATAACCACCCAAAAGACCAATAGGAACGGCAATACAGGTAATCAAGAAAAATTGAATTAAATAAACGGTAATAATATTTCGATTGGTGAATCCTTGGGCTTTCAACATACCAATCATTTTATAATCTGTTTTGATAGCACTATTGACAACAGAAGATGTGATAATCATGGTAACGATGATGCCAAAAATGGCAAATACAAGTAATAAACCACCTGTTATTTCATAAATAACTTGAAAAATTTTCTTATAAAAGGCATAGAGTGTACCAAATCCTCGATAATCATATTCCTTGTGAAACCTTGCCCAAACTTGCTCTGTATCATCGGAATTTTTCAATCGAATGCCCATAGAAACATTAGATAAATCACTAATTGGGTAAAGCATGGATAATGTACCAGGTCCAACCCAAACGGGAATTGGATTACCCAGCCCATTCGCATTTTGGGCGTTTATAACAATTCCTGATACAGTTAAGGAAAATAGGCCACTTGGGATAGGAAAATACAAAGTGTCACCAAGGTTAATACCAGATTTTGACTTCCAATGATTAGGTATCCAAATTTCACCTGGATTGGGATAAGCTGTTGTTCCTCCTTCTAAAATATGTAGTTTATCTTGGTTCAGGTTGTTACCTGGATGCTCTCGAAATTGTGCATGATTTCTGAGTTCCTTCCCTTTGAAGATAGGCTTTTTTCCATTATTTTTCACCAAATTTGGAATGCCAACACTTTCAACTTCTGGTTGTTGTTCAAACCAAGCGGTTATTTTTTTAGGGTCATGCTCTTTAATATCAAAATTCATCCAAATATGAGAAGCATTCAGTCGATTGTATAAATTTTCAAATGGCTGCTTCATACCCAAACCAATACCCAATAAAGTAGAGAACATCAATGCTGCTAAAGCGATACACATAGCTACTAAAAAGGTTTGGACTTTCCGTCTTTTTATATTTGCCTGCGTTATTAATAAAATACTCTTCATTATTTTTTCAAAATTATTCGTCAATAGTAGTCTCCTGATATGACCTTAAAACTATCAGATTTTTGACTTTACCGTTTGCGTTTAAAATTCCCCTTATTTTATTAAATTCTACCAATCTTTCTCCGCCAACCATTTTAATAACTTATCCTCTTTTTTGTCAATTGATTCCTCTTTTTCAAAACGTAAATCATCTTCAATCTGACCATCCTTCAAAAAAATAATTCGGTTGGCTCTACAAGCAGATTTAATATCATGAGTGACCATCACAATAGTTTGTCCTTCTTCATTTAAATCGGTTAGAATATTCAATACCGCTTTGGAAGAATTAGAATTTAAGTTTCCTGTGGGTTCATCCGCCATAACTACCCTTGGATTATTAATCACTGCTCTAGCCATAGAACATCGTTGTTGCTGACCACCAGAAACTTCTGATGGTAAACGGTCTGCCAATTCCAAGATTTCCACTTTTTTCATTAAAGCGATAGCTTTATCTTTTAAAGCTTTACGGTCATTTTTGACTAAATAGGCAGGGATTAGAATATTTTCTAGAAAGGTAAGATTAGGGACTAAATTGAAGTCTTGAAAAACGAAACCAATATACTCTCTTCGTAATAAAGTAATCAATTTTTCATCCATCGTGTGGACAGGTTTATCTTCCAACCAAATTTCTCCACCAGTAGGATTTTCTAAACCACTTAGTAGATAGAGTAGGGTGGACTTACCCGAACCAGAACTACCCATAATAACTGTGAAATCTCCTTTGTATAAGCTGAGATTTAAGGTATTAATAACAGGGACTTCTGTTTTTCCAGTGAAGTAACTTTTTTTCAAATCCTTTGCTTGGATAATTGTTTCTTGCATTTATTTATATGGTATTGACGAAAAAATAACTTATAACTTGTTGGGCGTTTATTTTTTCGTTCTTTCTTAGTTTATTTTTCACGTTCCTTATCTTGCACTAATCAACAATTTTTTTGGCGAAAATAAGCTTAATTTAGTTTCATTTGTGGAATATTCTAGTTTAATTGAGAATATTAAGTGTTGAATACAAATTCTATCTTTTTTTATGTGTTAATATCTTGCAATATTATTCGTTAATTCTTACCACCATTGTCCTCATTTATCTTACCTTTGCATCCCGTAAATAAAGTTAGCAAAAAATAATATGACTAAATACATCTTTGTTACGGGAGGCGTTACTTCATCTTTGGGAAAAGGAATTATCGCCGCATCTCTTGCCAAATTATTGCAAGCCAGAGGCTTCAATACTACTATTCAAAAATTCGACCCTTATATTAATGTGGATCCGGGAACGCTCAATCCATATGAACATGGTGAATGTTTTGTCACCGATGATGGAGCAGAAACAGACCTAGATTTAGGGCATTATGAACGATTTTTGAATATTCCAACTTCTCAAGCCAATAATGTCACTACTGGGCGCATTTATCAAACCGTCATTAATAAAGAAAGAGAAGGCGGTTATTTAGGTAAAACCGTTCAAATCATTCCTCATATTACGGATGAAATTAAGCGGAGGATTCAATTATTGGGACAAACTAACCAATACGATATTGTTATCACGGAACTTGGTGGAACAGTTGGGGATATTGAATCTTTACCTTATTTAGAGGCTTTGCGTCAAATGCGTTGGGATTTGGGAAATGATAATTGCTTAGTTATTCATTTGACCTTGATTCCATATCTAAAGGCAGCTAAAGAGCTAAAAACTAAACCTACCCAACATTCCGTTAAAGAATTATTAAAGAACGGTATTCAACCAGATATCTTGGTCTGTCGAACAGAGCATCCGATTAATGATGACATTCGACGAAAATTAGCCTTATTCTGTAATGTCGAAAAATCTTCTGTCATTGAATCTATTGATGCCACAACTATTTATGATGTGCCATTATTGATGTTAAAAGAAAAACTAGACACCAACGTTATTTCCAAACTTCGCCTGAAAGACACCAAAGAACCTAATTTAAAAGCTTGGAAAGCCTTTTTAGGGAAATT
>CAYMSC010000486.1:0-4732 GCA_964392805.1 uncultured Saprospiraceae bacterium | reverse complement strand
CAAAAGAAGCCGTCCTAGATGTTCAAGTTATTGTTTTGCCGTTACTAAATAAAACAATTGCTATAAAAAAAGCAATTAACAAAACAACTTTGGGTAAATCTATCTCCCATGTGAAATCGAAGTTAGAAGCTGTATTGGTATCGTGGTTGGGGAAATAAGTGGTTTCGTTTTCTGAATGAAAAATAATATGCGGTATCATCCCATTTTTCCATTGCCCCGAAAACAAAGACGCCAACTCTTGCATCGCATATCCTAGATTAAAATGCCCAAATCCCATACTCACAAATCCAGAATCCCAATTCCACTGAAAAGGGTATAATTTTTTTCTTGGTACGGTAAATCCGCCTTGCCAGTTATCTATTAAAATTTGTTTGGCTTTTTCTAATAAGTTAATTTGCTTTTCACTCACGTAGGTTATTATTTTTATTTTCCCAAATTAGGGCGTTCAACATAAAGGGTTTTCTTACAAAAATGATATACTTCTAATAAGGCTATTTTTGAAACACAAAAGAATCAAAAGTGAACAAAAGACGCTCATAAAAGAAATTTAATAAACCTTTTGTGTTTTTCTGTGTCTTTTGTGATTCAAAATATTTTTATAAGAAGCTCTTGTTCAACATAGAAAGAAGATGTTTATTTTATTTCCGTTCCCAATAAAGGCAAGTGTTTTAAATTATGATAGTTTAAGGCCATCGATATACAATGTTTTAGTTCGTCTAGAGGTAAGTCATCTTCTAGTTTAAATAGCAAAGCTCGATTGTTCTCATAGGAAAACGTATCTCCATAGATAGCTCTAAAGGTCTCCACTAATTTGCTGGTACATTTAAAATAGATAGCATATTGGTCTGGCTTTTTCTTCTTCCAATCCATTCTTATAGTACTACCTTTCTTTGCCAAATAACTTGGCTCTCCCCACTTTAAAGTCTCTTCTAAAGTGGTCACTTCTGGTAACTCTTCGGCAGTGCTCAACACCAATTGGCGTAAGGTTCTTAATTTTTCTTGGTACCCATCAGGATAGTTATCAAAAACTTCGGCTACCTTGGGGTTTATTTTTAGTTGTAGTTGACTCATTATTAGTGCTTTTAGCTTGACTTATTTTTTCATCCTCATAAAGAGTCCTAAATTATAAAAATATACTAAAGATGCCAAGTCATTTTTTCTTTTACTTAGCTTTAAGTTTTATATTGATTCACGAAATGGATGATCTTTCCAAAGTGCTTTATTTTTAGCGACCAAACGATATAAATTAGGGCTAGGTAAAGCAGTAGGAAAACTTTGTCCATAGAAGATTGCATTTCTTCGGAAAGCGGAAAGGCTAAGGGTTCAATTCTATTCTTTTTGCAACTAATTATTTTGCCTCTATTATGAAAAACATACCAGATAATGTCACCGTAATTGGTGGAAAAACTGGTGGAGGCGGTGGATTACCTAGCTACAAAGATTTACCAAATGGCTGGTTATTGAGATTGTCTGTCACCCAATTATTAGATTTAAATCAACAACAAATTGAAGGAGGTATCGAACCTGATATTTATGTGGAATTGACGGACGCCGATATTGAAAAAGGAAAAGATACGATTTTGGAGTTTGCCTTGGAGATGTTTTGAGTAAACACTATAAGAACATCAAATTTATTTCCAGTAGCTTTGCCTTTTCATTGAGCTTCCGCCAAATCAATTTATGTCTTTTAAAAACCTAGGATTACCCAATACTTTAGTTGCCGCATTAGCCGAACAACAATACAAAAAAGCCTATCCGATACAAGCGAAGGCTATTCCTCCGATTCTAAAGGGGAAAAATGTACTGGGTATTGCCAAAACAGGTTCTGGAAAAACTGCAAGTTTTGTCTTACCTATTTTGACAAATCTACAAGGCTATAGTTTAACCAGAAATAGACACCCATCGGCATTGGTCGTTGTTCCAACTAGAGAATTAGCAGTACAGGTTAGTGAAGTTTTTAAGCAATTTAGTAAAGCATTATTTGACCCTGTCAAAACAATGGCGGTTTATGGTGGCGTTTCTATCAATCCACAAATGAAGGGGATGAATGGGGTAAAAGTTTTGGTAGCTACACCAGGACGGTTGCTAGATTTAGTCGATTCCAATGCGGTGCATTTATCGGCTGTAGAAACTTTAGTATTAGATGAGGCAGATAAAATGTTGAATCTAGGATTTAAAGAAGAGATGAATCGAATCATCAGACTTTTACCAAAAAAACGGCAAAATCTTTTGTTCTCGGCAACGCTAAGTCCCGATTTAGATAGCTTGTCTGCTATTCTAATGAAAGACCCGGTCATCATCAAAATTGAAACCGAAGCTGCAACAGACATTAGCCAGATTCAGCAATCCAGTTATTTAGTGCCAGAAGAAAAGAAAGGACCCTTACTTCGATATTTAATTAAAACAAAGGAAATATCTCGAGTTTTAGTTTTTACCTCCTCTGGTTATAAAGCGGATAATGTAGCTAATAAACTGCGTAAAAATGGCATCAAGGCAGCAGCGATTCATGGCAAAAAAAGTCAGTCTGCTAGAAATAATGCCTTGAACCAATTTAAAGCAGGCAACTTACCCGTTTTGGTTGCCACCGATTTATTATCAAGAGGTATTGATATTGACGAACTGCCTTATGTTATTAATTATGAATTGCCTCGTTCTCCAAAAGATTATATCCATCGGATTGGCAGAACGGGTCGTGCCGAAGCTTCTGGTATTGCTATTTCTTTTGTTAGCCCAGAAAGTCTTCAACATTTTAAGGTTATTTTGAAAAAGAGCAAATTGTATGTTGATTTGATAGATAGTTCAACAATTGATATGAAAGGTTATTAATGATTCTCTGATTAGGGTGCTCATTCCACCCGTTCCAAAGTAGCGGTTCTACCGAATAGAGAAATCCCAATATATCCTCTCATTTTCAAAACTTTTCCATCCTCTTCCAGCCATAATTTGCCACTATAGGTACTTCCATTGTCGATAGAATAAACCGTTCCTTCTATCCATTGATTTCTACTTTTGTCATAGACAAAATTTTGCAAAAATGAAAGACCTATCACAGAACGACTTTGTAGATTCTTGCCTGGATTTTTAATATCTTTTCTAGCGTCCTCCCGCCAAATTATTTTACCACAATAGCTTTCAGCACATTTATAAATTTCAATTTTTCCAGTTCTTTCCTCCACCCAATATTGACCTAAAATTTGGTCTGCAGATTGGGAATTTGATTGGCAAATGCCATGAATAAAAAAAGATAGATGATTTTCATAATGCTGTATTTAAAGCTTTAATCCCCTCTTCAAAAGAAATCACATTTTGATAGCCCAATTCTTTTCGGGCTTTAGCATCCGATACCGAAAATTCTCTTGCCATCAACCGTAAAGCAATGGGCGGCACCGGTGGTCGAGAAGTCCAACCAAATAATTTCCAGACAAATTCGCTAGTATTGGCTAAAAAAGCGGCGACTCCTAAAGGAATTTCTCGCTTGCCAGGTTCTAGACCAAAAGCATTAATAATAGCAGAAAAAGTGGTGCGCATACTTCTTCTGTCTCCGTCAGTGATAAAGTAGGCTTCTCCTCCTCTACCATTCTCTAAGGCGGCAATGACCGCGGCGGAAAGGTTTTTAATATGAACAGTACTTAAAATCTGATGCCCACCGCCAATCCAAGCCCATTGTCCTGCTTTTACTCGGTCGATGATTTCTTCATAATGGTGGTTTCTAGGGCCCCAAATAGCAGGTGGGCGCAACGCTATCGTAGTAAAACTGGACGAATTAGCCGCTAAAACTGCTTTTTCTGCAATAGCTTTTGTTTTAGGATATAGGGCGGTTGGCATAGATTTATCTGCGGTTGCTTCCGTTACATTTTTAACAGGGCTGCCGCCAATAACAGGGGCTGCGCTAATATAAATGAAGCGTTTCACACCACTTTTTTTAGCTAATTCTAGTAACTCTTTGGTGGCTTCTACATTAATTTCGTAGAATTTTTCTTTTTCATAAGTGAAATCCATATAAGCTGCCGAATGCACTAGGACATCACATTTTTTTAGTGCTTCGATGGTATTATGGGATAAGTTAGTCAAATCATCCATAATGGGCGAAGCACCTACTTTTTTGACTTTTTCTGCTGCATTGGTCGAACGAGTCAAGCCCAATACTTCATGGCCTGCATTAATTAATTCAGGAATCATATTTTGTCCTACAAAACCAGAACCACCGGTGAAGAATATTTTCATAATTGTAAAATTGAAGGTCGATTTAAGAAATAATAGATTAGGCAAATTCAACTTTAGTTTGGTCGTTTTTTAGTTTGCCTTACTACAAAGTTGCTTCAAAAAAGGATTGGCTTATTAGCTATAAAAGTCAGAATATTTGCCCTAGGAGACGAATTAGGAATCCGATAGCAATAGAAGTATATTATGGAGGCATTTTAAAGGATATTTACACTTGAGAAGGCAATTTATTAAATTGTTTTTTATAGGCAACCGTAAACTTAGAAGGATGGGAATACCCCAAGGCATAACTAATTTCACTAATGGTCTTTTGGCGACTTTGGAGTTCTTTCTGAGCATATTCCATCCTAATTTTTTGATGGTATTTAATAGGTGGGCTGCCAAAGACTTGTTTAAAACAACTTTTGAATTTAGTGTTCCCCATACTCGCAATTTTAGCTAATTGGTCGATGGTCGGAATTTGCTGGATTAATGGATTTCTTAGTTGTGCCGCAGCAATAAACAAATTTTT
>CAYMSC010000485.1:2246-4735 GCA_964392805.1 uncultured Saprospiraceae bacterium | reverse complement strand
AGCGGTTGATTTAAGACTTTGAGATTTATGTTTTTATCCAAAGCAGCATTTACCCAGGTGCCTTTAGTAAACTCATGTTGCCCCCAGTTTTCAAGAACATATTCACCAGAATAAAATTCGGAAGCTTTTCCATTAAAAATTTGGTCTAATTCTTTTAGGACTGCTGATACAATTTTTTCCTCAGCATCTAAGCGGTAATATTCCTCAGCGGATTTACCTAAAAAAAGTGCGCCAAGAATATTACTCTGTGCTTCTTTTTTGAAAGCGATGTCGTAATAGACTACTTCTCCATCGGTATGTGTAAGGTCCACAACATCAGGGTAAAACTTTTGAGAAAATTTTAGGAACAGTTTTAACCCAGGTAAAAAACCAACGGCGTTAATCGCTTCCTTCTTTTCAGGACTTAAATCAGGTATAAATTTAATGTTATTTGATTTCAGGACGCCAACCGAAACCGTCACTAATACTTTATCTGCCATAAATACTTCGCCATTCCTTGTTTTTACCTCCACTTTATCATTGGCGTAATTGACTTCAGTAACGGGTGAGTTGAATTTGATTTTATGCTTGACTTCTTGGGCGAAATTTTCATTCACATAATCATACCAAGTAGAGCGTTTGAACTTGTACTCTGGGAAGAATTCAAATCGCTGGTCTATTTCTTTTTTTGAAATCTTCTCAAGCTTTTTGCCATCCCATCTTAAACCACTTTCTAAGTGATAGGGAATGAGTTCTTCGTCTGTTATGTCGCCTTTTTTACCTTTTAACCTATTGAGTATTGCAGCCTGATTATGAATCCATTCCGCACCAATATCAATAGGAAAATCTGCCAAGGTTTCATTTTTTTTAAGCCTTCCGCCGTATCTGTCAGTAGCTTCCAAAACTTGATAATCAACCTTATTTCGCTCCAATATTTTTGCAGCAGCAAGACCAGCTGCACCTGCACCGATGATGATGACTTTGCCATTATAATTATAGGTTTTATCTAATGCGGTTTCTTTTGGGAAATTTTTAAAAGCTCTTGGTCCCCATTGAAAACAGCTTGAAAGGGTTAGGCTTACAATACACAAAGTGGCAAGAATAGTTATTGTTTTTTTATTCATTATTTATGATTTAGAATTAATTTATTCAATGATTGCTTCGGCAGCATTGTAACCAGTTTGTATTGCCGCCTGTACAGAGCCTCGTATATATTTTGGGTCATCCACCTGATAAGTCTCTCCTGCAAAAAAAAGTTTATTACCAACAGGCGTTTTTAAATCAGGAGGACAACTATTCAAAGGATTTGTCCAGGTTCCCAAGGTGAATTGATGTTGACCCCAATTTTCTAATAAATATTCTCCAGTATAATATTGTGAAGCAGCTCCGCCTAAGAAACTGTCCAATTCCGCCAATACATTATCTACAATAGCCTGCTCACTACCTAATGCATAATATGCTTCCGTCGAAGTACCTATTGACAAGAGCCCTAAAACATGGTCATTTCCTTCTTTAAGATAGGCAACATCATAATAGTTTTTCTCACCCGTATCACCTGTAGGCGTATCCAATGAAATAACATCAGGATAAAATTTTTCTGAAAATTTTATAAACAATTTAATCCCTGGTAAAAATTCAACGGATTCTATCGCTGCTGTTTTTTCATCTGGAAGTGCCGGAACAAAGGTGATGGCATTAGATTTTAATACACCTAAAGAAACCGTCAAAATAACTTTATCTGCATTGTATTCCATTCCATTATCCGTAGTTACAACGACTTGGCCTCCAGAATAATCAATTTTATTTACGTAAGCATTATAAATAATGTGCTGCTCTACTCCTTGCGCAAAATGCTCACTAATGTAATCAAACCATGTGGTGTTTTTAAATTTATATTCGGTAATATACTGCGCATAAAAAAAATCCAATTCTATCGCTGAAACCTTAGCATAGTTCACCCCATCATAATGATACCAATCATAAGGTTTATACAAAATAGTTTCCACATCTGGTTCTGGTCCAGCAACATCTATTAATTCATTTAATATGGATTTATCAGCATGTATCCACTCTGCACCAATATCGATAGGAAAATCTGCAAAATCTTTATTTTTTTGAATTCTACCTCCATAATGGTCAGTCGCTTCTAAAATTTGATAAGCGTATCCAGCTTCTTCTAACTTTTTTGCTGCGGCTAATCCTGCAGCACCCGCACCTATAATAATTACATTTTCCTTGTCTGGCTCACTTGGTGGGGATATTGGTGAGTCAGAATTATCATCCTTTGAGCATGAAAATATTAATAGGGAAAAAGTGAAAAGCAGAATGCTTATTTTTAAGGATTTAAACATAAATGATTATTTTATTGAACCACGGAAGTATTTTACCTTCAAAATTATAATATGCCCACTACATTTTAGCAAATACTCAATAGATGGTTGACAAACGCCTATCAATGGTATATAGGGGCAGATGAAATGCTTTTACATATTGTCATTTTTTTTCATCGG
>CAYMSC010000485.1:0-2146 GCA_964392805.1 uncultured Saprospiraceae bacterium | reverse complement strand
CATTAATTTATTTCTAATAGCAGCAAGTGTTTTGCTTTATGAATTTAATAAAGGATGGATGAAAGCCATTGAAGACAAAGCGAATTTGAAAAATGAGAAGTTGCTAACCGAATTACAATTATTAAAAGCGCAAATCAACCCTCATTTTTTGTTCAATACCCTGAATAATATTTATTATTATGCCAGTACCCAACATCCCGATACACCAGAAATGATTGAAAAGTTATCAAACATCCTTCGATATATCGTTTATGAATGTCAAGGCAATAGAGCCCTTTTGAAAAAAGAAATGGAAAGTTTGGAAAACCTATTTAATCTGTATCAAATTAAAAACGATGAACAGACGGCGATTACTTTTGAAAAAAATAACTGCAATAGCAATTTGCAAATCGCTCCATTATTATTACTGAATCTATTGGAAAATGCTTTTAAACACAGCGACGCACTAAGTAATGAAAAGGGATTTATTAAAGTCAAAGCCAATGTGGATGACAGCGACATATTGCATTTTCAAATTTCCAATAGTGTCAAAAAAAGTAGTAGAAAAAAAGCCCAACATGGAATGGGGCAAAATAATATTAGCAAACAATTAACCTTAGCTTATCCCAATAAACATGAATTAAATACCACATTGGAAGGCCATATATTCAATTTGAATTTAGCTATCCAATTAGACCGAAAGGATGGATAAGCGCAAAAAAATAACTAAACATGAAAAAAGTTCTTTTCGTTTTTTTACTTTTCAGTTGCCTAAATACCCTAGCAGCGCAAGGTAGATTTACCTTTGGTGGAGGAGGTACCACTATTTACGACCCATTTGAATTGGGCGTACAAGTAAAGGCTAAATTTGATATTTATGAAAAAACAGGAACCGCCGCTACCTTTAGCTTTTACCTCGATGATGTCATTAACTGGGGATTGGATGTAGACCAGCATTATAATAATTTTGTTACCATAGGTGATTTAGGATTTTCGCCTTTTGCTGGTGTTAATATTTTAAATACTGACCCTAAAAATCATTGGGGTTTGAATTTGGGAATTTTCTCCGACTTTGAATTGGACAATGGAAGAACCCTCTATGTTGAGCCTAAATATGTTATTGGCAATGCGGATAGATTTACTTTATCTGTTGGCGTTTCTTTTTAAATTCAAATTCAAGTGTCAAGTTCAAGTTCAAAATAACCAGTTAAAAATTTGACACTTGAACTTTATCATTTCACTAAACCGAAAAACGGGTGAGAAAATTCAAAGTACTAATTGTTGATGATGAAAAACCTGCTCGTGAATTGCTAAAATTACATGTAAGCAAAGTCAATGAACTGGAACTTGTTGGTACTTGTTCTAACGCTATTACTGCCAAGCAGATGCTTACTGCACATCCAATTGATATTTTACTGTTGGATGTTCAAATGGATGAATTAACGGGTTTGGACTTATTGCGGATGTTAAAGGTTCAACCGATTACTATCTTGACAACTGCTTATTCAGAATTTGCATTGGAGGGCTATGATTTGGATGTGGTGGATTATCTGGTCAAACCCATTTCTTTTAAGCGGTTTTTCAAAGCTATAACCAAAGCCACAGACATGGCAAGGGCTAAATCATTGTTGGAAAATTCATCCAGCAATAGGGGAAGTATTGCCGCCAATCACATTTTTATAAAGGTGGAAAATAAATTAGTGAAAATAGATTTTGACAATTTGCTTTACTTAGAAAGTTATGGCGAATATGTAAAGTTTCACACAGAAAAAAAAACGCTTTTGACCTTAAAAACATTAAGCTCTTTTGAAAAAACCTTGCCCACCGATTTATTTTATAGATTGCATCGTTCTTATATGGTCAACCTAAATAAAATAGAAATTATTGAAGATGGTTCAGTTAAAATTGGTGAAAAATGGATTCCCATTAGTCGAAAATTGAAGGAAATATTTATGGAAGTGATGCGGAAGAGAGGGGTGATATGAAGATGTTTCTTGCCTTAGACCAATCCATTGGTCGAATTGGATTAGCCGCAGAAATGCTAGGTGGCATTCAAGAAGCCTTTGAACGTACTATTGCCTATCTTAAAGACAGGGTGCAATTTGGCAAACGTATCGGTTCTTTCCAAGGCTTACAACATCGAGCAGCTCAACTATTTTGCGAAATT
>CAYMSC010000484.1:0-4736 GCA_964392805.1 uncultured Saprospiraceae bacterium | reverse complement strand
TAACATTACATCAACAATCGCTATTTTTTATAATACAAGTGGTCACCAAGCAGAGCTTGGCGCTACAGTCAAACCCCTGCTGCCTCCTTAATCACCGCCACCACATCAGGATTCAACAACGTAGAAATATCTCCCAAATTACTAGCATCTCCTGAAGCTATCTTCCGTAAGATTCTACGCATAATTTTACCCGACCGTGTTTTTGGCAAACTCGGCACAACCAACATTTTATCAGGCTTCGCAATCGGACCAATTTCTCTAACGACTACCTCTCTAACAGATTTTTCAAAATCCGCATCTCCAACCGTTCCTTCTTGCGCAATGATATAAGCAAAAATACCTTGTCCTTTTATATCATGTGGATAACCAACTACTGCCGATTCTATCACCGCAGGATGTTCGTTAATCGCATTTTCGACTTCTGCTGTTCCCATTCTATGTCCAGAAACATTAATCACATCATCTACTCTACCGATGATTCTTAGGCGACCTTCGCTGTCTCTTCGACAACCATCACCAGTAAAATACATATTTTCAAAAGAAGAAAAATAAACCTGTCGGCAACGTTCATGGTCTCCATAAGTCGTCCGAATCATAGATGGCCACGGGAATTTTACACAAAGTAAACCTTCTACGTCATTGCCTTCTACTAAGACTCCTTGGGAATCTACCAACACAGGTTGAATACCGGGCATTGGATAAGACGCATAACAAGGTTTAGTATCTGTAATACCCGGTAGTGGGGTAATCATAATACCACCTGTTTCGGTTTGCCACCAAGTATCGACTATCGGCGCATTGCCTTTTCCTACTTTTTCATTATACCAGTTCCATGCTTCCTCATTTATAGGCTCGCCAACCGAACCTATAACTTTTAAATCACTCAAATCATATTTTTCCACATACTCGTCTCCTTTTGCCATCAAAGCTCTAATCGCTGTCGGTGCAGTATAGAATTGATTGACCTTATGCTTTTCGCAAATTTGCCAAAATCGACCTGCATCTGGATAAGTGGGAACGCCTTCAAACATCATCGTTGTCGCTCCTGCTAATAATGGCCCATAGACAATATAGGAATGCCCTGTAATCCAGCCAATATCCGCCGTACACCAATAAACATCTCCTTTTTCGTATTGGAATACATTCTTAAAAGAGAAACAAGTGTACACCATATAACCACCACAAGTATGCACCACACCTTTTGGTTTGCCTGTCGAACCAGAAGTGTACAGGATAAACAACATATCTTCTGAATTCATTGCTGCTGGTTTGCAATGCTTTTGTCTGCGATAAACTGCATCACTCCACAATACATCCCGAGCTGGTTCCCAATTAATTTTGTCTCCTGTATTTTTATGGACAATGACCGTTTCTACACTCGTACATCCTTGCAACATCGCTTCGTCCACTACCTGCTTGACAGGAATATTCTTTGTCCCTCTAACATTATAATCCGAACAAATAACCATTTTACAACTCGCATCTTTAATTCTATCCGCCAAAGCAGTTGCCGAAAAACCTGCAAAAACGACAGAATGTACCGCTCCAATTCTGGCACATGCCAATACGCCAATCGCCAACTCTGCAACCATCGGCATATAAAAACAGACTCTATCCCCTTTTTTAATACCCTTTGCCCTTAGCGCATTTCCAAAACGACATACTTCATCGTATAAATCTTGGTAAGTATATTTTACCGTCTTGGCATTTGGGTCATTCGGTTCCCAAAGGATAGCGGTTTGGTCAGCTCTATCTTTTAAATGACGGTCTAAACAATTTTCGGTGATATTCATTTTACCTCCCTCAAACCATTTCACTTCTGGTTTTTTAAAATCCCAGCTTAACACCTTGTCCCATTTTTTTTGCCATTGGAAGGTTTCCGCTTGGGTTTCCCAAAATTTTTCGGGATTTTCGATACTTTCTTGATAAACTTTGTTGTACTGTTCTAGCGACTTGATTTGTAAAGTCATTTTGATGCTCTATTTTAGATGTTTCTGAAAAAATTATTTAATAATCTATTTGGTAGGCCTGCCAAAGATAAGAAAGATTTAAAAAAGTTTTGTTTCAATTCCTATTTTTATATTTTTACCCTCGAACTTTTCAAAATATAATTTTTTATGAATAGAAGAAAAGCCATTCAACAGACTGCCTATCTTTTAGGTGGTGCCGTTTCTGCCTCTGTTATAGCTGGGGTAATGAGCGGTTGTCAACCGAAAGGAGCCCCCGATTGGACCCCTCAATTTTTAACGCCAGAACAAGCTAAAACAATGGAAGCTATTGCTGAAATTATTTTACCTGAAACCGATACACTCGGGGCTAAAAGTCTTCACCTCACAGAGTTTATTGACTTGATGTTAAAAGATGTTTTCTCGGGCTATGAGCAATTACAATTTACCAAAGGATTGACAAAACTAGAAGAAGAGTGTCAATTTTTTACTGGCGGTAATTTCTTAAGTGCTAGCCTCAAAGACCGTGAAAAATTTTTGGTACTCCATGAGGACAAAGGATTAGAGCTTCAACGACAGACCGGCGAAAAACCTTTTATTTCCAAAGTAAAAGAATTAGTGCTTGTAGGCTATTTTACCTCGGAATATGCCATTACTGAATTAATGAATTATAACCCAATTCCACAAAAATTTGAAGGTTGTGTAGAGGCCGCTGAATCTCCGAAAATCCAAGTGGGAATTGAAGGACGGAGTGCCTAAGAAGAAGTCAGATATTAGACCGCTGTGCTGTCAGACCATTTAATTGTCAGACTCGCCTCAAGTTTCATCTGACCTCTGACAGTAAATTTTAATTTACGGTCTGACCTCTGACAGTAAAACGGTCTGACCTCTAAAAAATAATAATGCAAGATAAAAATACATTTGATGCCATCGTAGTAGGTTCTGGTATCACAGGCGGCTGGGCAGCCAAAGAATTGACAGAGAAAGGATTCAAAACCCTTGTGATAGAGAGAGGTAGAAAATTAGAGCATGTCAAAGACTATACAACTGCCAATACGCCAATTTGGGGCTTACCATACCGTAATAGAATAACGGATGAAGATAAAGAAACCTATCCTATACAATCTAAAATTTATGCCTTTAATGAAGGGACTAAAGATTTATGGGTAAAAGATAAAGAACATCCTTATACCACTCCGCCAGACCAACCCTTTGTTTGGCTTCGAGGCAACCATGTAGGTGGCAGGTCTTTGATGTGGGGTCGCCAAACTTATCGGTGGAGTGACTTAGATTTTGAAGCCAATGCAAAAGATGGACATGGGATAGATTGGCCGATTCGCTATAAAGATATTGCTCCTTGGTATAGTTATGTAGAAAAATTTATCGGAATTTCTGGTCAAGCTGAAAATTTACCCCACCTACCTGATAGTGAGTTTTTACCACCAATGGATATGTTTTGCGTTGAAAAGCGTATTAAAGGTAGCATCGAACAAAAATGGCCTAAGCGAGTCATGACGATTGGTAGAGCAGCAAATTTAACCAAAGCACATAATGGTCGTTCTGCTTGTCAACATCGTAATCTTTGTTATCGGGGTTGTCCTTATGGCGCTTATTTTAGTAGCCAGAGTTCTACCCTTCCTGCGGCAGCAGCTACTGGAAATATGACTTTACGCCCTAATTCGTTAGTAGAAACCTTGCTTTTTGACAAGGATAAGGGCAAAGCAACAGGCGTTAGGGTGCTAGATACTACAACTGGAAAAACGGTGGAATACAAAGCAAAAGTCATTTTCTTATGTGCTTCTACCTTAGGGTCTACTCAGATTTTATTACAATCGACAAGTGACCGTTTTCCCAATGGTTTTAGTAATGCGAGTGGTGAATTAGGGCATAATTTAATGGACCACTTATTTGACCTACATGCTTATGCAGATTTTGACGGAGATTTGGACAAACACTATAATGGACAGCGACCAAATGGCATTTATATTCCCCGTTTTAGAAATGTTTGGGACAAACATCCAGATTATTTAAGAGGCTTTGGTTTTCAAGGAAATGGTAGTCGAGCTGGTTGGGAAAGTAAAATGGGCCAACCTGGTTTTGGCGTTGCTTTCAAAAAATCTATGACCCAATTAGGCGGCTGGAAAATGGCATTTTATGGCTTTGGCGAAATTCTACCTTATCATCATAATAAAGTACAATTAAATCCTAATAAAAAAGACATTCATGGCTTACCTACCCTATACATTGAAACCAAGTTAGGCGAAAATGAATTAGCGATGAAAAAAGATATTTTAGCTTCTGGAAAAGAAATCTTGGAAGCAGCTGGCGGGAAAAATGTGACCAATTGGGATGGCAATGCCCCTATGGGTAATGGCGTTCACGAAATGGGGACCGCTAGAATGGGGCACGACCCTAAAACTTCGGTTTTAAATAAATGGAATCAATGTCATGAAGCAAAGAATGTCTTTGTGACCGATGGGTCTTGTATGACTTCTGCTTCTTGTGTGAATCCTTCTTTGACGTATATGGCTTTGACGGCTAGAGCAGTTGATTATGCGGTGAAGGAATTGAATAAGCAGAATTTGTAAACTAATCAAGCATCCTTTTTTCGGCTCTTTGACCATTTTTGCAAAACGTAGCTCAAGCCTTCCAGGTTGAGACTTATTTTTGGCTTAATTTCTGCTGCTCAAGCAAGATGCTTGAGCTACGATTATTTCCGAATGCAAAAATTGTCAAAGAGTCCCTTTATTCTTCATCTTCCAAGGAAAATAAAGCAGGCAAAACACCAAC
>CAYMSC010000483.1:0-4772 GCA_964392805.1 uncultured Saprospiraceae bacterium | reverse complement strand
TTGTAGTAGGCAAAAATCATCCTTTTGGCAGGTCAAAATTTTTAACAACCTACAAGATAAAATTTACCACTTGTAGCCAATTGATGGAATTTTAAACATACTCTAAAAGAAGAAGTGATAGTAAAAGAATGAATGGAGCAAGCTATATAATTCAGGATTAAATTGATTATAGGAGAGGTAAAATTAAAAAGAGGGCAGTAGTACCAAAGTACTACTTACCCTCTACACACTATGAAACACTATATTTTTAAGAGATTAGTTTAATCTCGATTTTTTTAGCTATTAATCCGTAAATGGGCATGAAAGCTAATTTCAACTTATAAATAAATTGAAATTGTGATTACAAAAGGATGGTAGAATTGATTAGGAACGGCATTTTTTTTAAAGTATTTGCCGAAATATATTGATTAAGTGGTTTTTATAGGGTGAAAATGTAGTACATTTAGTTACAATATATGATTTTTTATTCTACCAAACAAAATTATTCTACTGAATTTAAATTAAGATTTGTTAATCTAAATTGATATTATTTTAAATGTCCTTATAAAACTAAACGTCTTTTCTTTAGAATCTGTTCAATTTCGAGTCTAAATAATAAATATAATTAATGCTATTTATTATGATTTGCTCTTTGTTTTAGGAACTTTGAAATAGTACTTAGTTGGTGTCAATTGCCTTAATTACATCTCTCAAAAAGCCATTGGCGTCATACTCCGTACCTTGACTTAAACCCATTCTTACAACTACTAAATCTTTGGAAGGAATGATATATACATACTGCCCCTCAAAGCCATTACAAGAATATAAATCGGTTGGCACATCTTTGTAAGCTGCATGATTATGGTTATGCCAAAAGTGACCACCATAGATGCCGCCACTATATTCCGCAGGTTGACGAGTAAAATTAACCCAACTTGTATCTACTAATTGTTCTCCATACCAATTACCTTCATTTAAATATAGTAGCCCAAATTTAGCCCAATCTCTTGGAGTGGCATATCCATAAGAAGACCCAATATAATTACCCGATTCGTCTGTCTCTAAAACCATTGAATGCATACCTATTTTTCTAAAAAGGCGCTCATGCGGAAATTTCAAATAATCTTGTTGGTTATCAAATTGTTGACGAACTATTCCAGCTACTAAATTAGTTGTCCCACTTGAGTAAGACCATTTTTTTCCAATAGCCGTATCTAAAGGATTAGTAACTACTTCTTTCACAATATCTTCATTCATAAACAACATCTTGGTCACATCAGATACTTCCGCATAATTTTCTTCAAAGGCTAATCCACTTTGCATTTGTAATAAATCATTCAAAGTAATTTTGCTTCGTTCATCTGTCCATTGCTCGTATAAATGGTCATCAGTAAGGTTCAATTTACCATCTTTTACTAGCATACCTACTAATGTACTTGTAATGCTCTTGTTCATGGACCATCCTAATATCTCCGTGTCTTTATCAAACCCATTAGCGTACTTTTCGGCAATGAGACTATCTTTATAAATAACGACAACGGCTCTAGTTTTAATTTTATCCATATTTAGAGATGGGTCAAATATGCTATTGACAGCTTTGTCCAACGCATTATAATCTACGCCCTTTATTTGTGTAGGGCTGATGAATTCTCCTAATGGCCATTCTTTTGCTGTATTTAGTTTTTGTTTTGGTAAGTTGAGTTGTACCTGATAGTCATCTTTATCCTGCAATAGTATACAACCCAAATTTTCTCTAAAAACGGCTGTTTTACTACCCAAGCCAAAAAGGGTCGCAGTGGCACTTTTTGTCGCTTCATCAATGACCGTACTCGTCAAATTAAGCGGAGACCTACTTAAATCGTCTTTTTGAATACTTTCTTGGGAACGACCTGCTACAAAATGGCAACTACACATTTTTTTTGCGGCATATCCTGTTCCTATGGGGATCATTGGATAGACCGTTAAATACAGATAGATACCTGCAAAGCCAATAATTGCAGCAAGTATAAAAGCTATTTTTTTTAGCATAATGGTTTTACGTTTTGACTTTTATTCCTTTTGAATAGTAATTCTTCCAATCTTCAACGGCTCTTCGCCATCCTCTAATTGAATAGAATAATAATAAAGGCCGTTAGGATATGGAAAAGGAATACTTATTGAGAAAGAGGTATTATCTACTCCCTCTAATTTTATTTGTTCTATAATTGTTTTTACCAAGGTCAAATCTTCTATAAAATTGTCCTTATCATTCGTATAAATATGTAATAATAATTTTTGACTTTGTAATTCTTTATCAGTTATTGTTCCATCGAATTTTAGTGTTAAATCAGGAGTAGGTGCCAATTTTTCATTCGGCTTAGGAGCAATTAAATTAATAGCATTTGACTCCAAACTTCTGGTATCATTTATCATTGGCTCAAGATATGGGTTGGTAATATATCGTTCGGGCACATTGATAGCTAAATTTTTTATAGAGGCTTCTATTTGTTCCTCCTCCACAGCAATTTTTTCTAAATTGGCCGCAAAGCCTTCGTCCTTCTGACTATATGGAGATGTTGGCTCGGCACCATAGGTTGCTTTTACCCAGTAATTATATTTTTTGCCTGGTTGCACATCATAGTCGAGTAACCAAGAACTTTCTAAAGTCTTTTGATTTAGAAGTGTAGCATTATCAATATCTTGGTCTGAACTTTTATAGACTTGAAAACTTTTGGCACTACCAGAAGACATCCATTTGATTAACACATATTTGGAATAAGTCCCATCGCTTGCCGTAATTTGTTGAGGCGAAGGAGAATTAGTAACAAATTTGTTGATATAATTAGTAGAAATAGCGGTTTGTCCAATTAGTAAATTGGTAACAAAAAAGAAAGCACAACTAAATATTAAGGAAATAGTACTTTTCATAAAATCCAGATTGTAGAATTGATAGATAGGCTTTTTATAAAGCCAATTAGTCGTAAGATAACGTTAATATTTATTTTAACGATATTCATCATTAGTGCGCTGCGCTTATGAATCTTCGATTTCAAAATTGGCGAACGTATTATTATTAGACTATAATAATTTGGGAATACAAATTTATCTTTTTTGCAGTGGAAAAAAAACTTTGTTTTACGAAAATACGCTCATGCTAGTCAATGTTGCGCTTTCTTGTCAAAATTTTGACTTTACTGTAAAGACTGATTTATACTACTTAATATAGTAGTTGCTCTATCCTTATAGTCTGGATTAGCTTGCAATTCTTGTAAGCTAACTTTTGCAGCGGGGATTTGTCCTCCCTCGATATAGGCCAATGATAAATACCATTTTGCTACTGATAATACAGGAGGTGCACTTGTATCTACTACTCTTTCTAATAATGGGATAGCTATGGTTGATTCTTGATTTAATAAATGGGATAGTCCCAGATAGAATTGAACATTAGGGTCATATGCCTTTTTTAAATTAGCATTGAATAATGCAATAGCTGTGGTATAATCGCCATTTTCATAAGCAATCATTCCTTTTTCTAAGTTTGGACTGCTTTCGCCATCTACACTAATAACGTTTTCGAAAGGAACTAAGTGAGAAACAACTAAAGGATTTGAGGGTTCATTGCTCGTAAACGGAGTAAAGATACCACTGATAAATAAACCAATAGTTAGTAGACTGATTCCCAGTATTCCACCTAATAACCATTTGCCAAAACTGCTACTGCCGTTACTACTGCCACTTCCTTCAAATTCCTTTAAGGCGTCAAAGTCTGGTGTAATCGGTTTTTCGCCTATAATGGTTTTCAATTGCTGATTCGTTGCAAGAATTTCTTTGTTTTTCAAAGTGGTCATCATAGCTCGACTAAATGCCAAGTCTTCTTGTAAATTGGCATCTTTTTTTAAGTCAGCTTGAAATGCTTTTAGGGCTGCCCCTTTTAAGTCTCCTTGTAAAAACTCATGTATTCTTTCCTGATTTTTGAAATCTTGGTCCATATTCTAACAATTATTAGCTTATTTTAAAATCCTAATTTATATCATCTCTGCTACGATTCGTTTTAATTTTTTTCGACAACTAAAAATTCGTTTTTTTAAATTATTATAAGGATAATTTTTTCTTTTTGATATTTCTAATAACGACACTTTTTCCAAGTGGAATAGATTGATTAATTCCTGGCAAGTATCATCTAATTGATTGATTCCTTGATAGATAGCATCTAATTTGGCATCTTTGGTGATTTTCCAATATAGTTCTTCTTCTCCTTGGTCACTAATGAAATTTTCAGATTCTCCTAAGGCTTGAACAGGGGTTCTTTTTCGGCTTCTGAGTTCTAATTTCCAAGTATTAGCTGCTACTGTATAGACAAATTGACCAAACTTTCCTCTTGATTCGTACTTCCCATTTTGTATAATATTCCAAATTTTTAAAATAGTTACCTGCACTAATTCTATTCCATCCTCAGAAGAACCACTATTTTTCATAGCATAAGCCATAATCATTGGTCCATACTGCTCATAAATATGACGATAAGTTCGATTATCTTTCTTTAATATACCTTCGACAATTTGCTGGTCTTTCAATTTTTATTGTTTTACTTTATTGTTTGTGGATTTAATATGGTCACCAATTTTGAAATCGAAGATTCATAAGCGCAGCGCACTAATGATGAATATCGTCACGAGTGAATATATAATCATTTAAATTTAAATTGTTTATATATATTGTTTTTTGCACAATACTTTGGATTCAATCCCGATAATTTCCATCGGGGCACAATTCAAAATTGGCGATGACATTGTGGATTGATATAGCGTATAAAA
>CAYMSC010000482.1:0-4787 GCA_964392805.1 uncultured Saprospiraceae bacterium | reverse complement strand
GGGAATTAGATCCTGCAAATTCTTAATATTTGTAATCAAATTTATCAAAATTGCTACCTTAAAACTTATGGGTAATCAATACGACTAAAGTCCGTTCTACCAGCTATCCTTATTGAGAACTTACCCGACGAATGAATTCGTTGGTACATTAAGTATGCTCCACTTTTGGTTTATATATTGTAGGGAAAACTTCTCCAATTGATAGCGCCGAATTCTTCTTCGGGAGGATGAATTGCCTCATAATAAGCGTCTTTCAAAGCGATGTAATTTTCATCCCCTCGTTTTAATACAAACCCTGCAAAATTTAGTCTTCCTCTGATTTGTCGTTTAAGTTGTTCGACCCATTTAGTTGAAAATTGACCTTGTTCGTTTTGAGAATGAAAGATAGCTCGCAAACGTTCAATTTCAGTTTTGATGGTCGGTAAGTAATTAGGTTCTAGCGTTACTTTATCCGTAACAATTAAGCCTGTAATAATTTTCGGGTCGTCGGGTCCATAAAATTTTAATTTGCGTTCATTGATTTTAAAATCATATTTTTCGATAATTCCTTTTAGGACATTAAAAGCTTGTGCGTCAATTTTTTGATGCGCCGAAAAAGTCATATCATCCGCATAGCGGGTGTACACAAAATTCATTCTTTCCGAAAAAGTAATTAATTCCTTATCGAGTGCTCGACAGGCAAGGTTTGACAAAACGGGAGAGGTAGGTGTACCCATCGGTAGTCGTTCTTGATAGGTCGTTAGGTTGGCTAAAATAAGGGGTAAATCTCTACGAAAATTAAAGGGCGGTTTAGAAAAAATCTCAATGACTCGTTTTTTAGAAACGGCATGAAAAAAATCTTTTATATCAATATTGACCATGTAGGGCCTACTAATATGTTTTTGAGCATTAGTCATTACATTCCTTCTATCTTCTTCATTGCGGACGCCAACAATGAATCCATAGGCGGCACTAGATTTTTCAAAATAATAGACACTTTGTAAAAAATTACTCAAGTTGGATTGTAGTCTTTTCAATTCCGCAAATGGGGTTTCTATCAGCCGCTCACCGCCTCCTTTTTTAGGGGTACTAAAGGTTCGATAACGAGGTTTTCGAGCTAACATCAATAATTTACGCTTTTCCGTTTTCAGTATATGCGCTAAAGCATTGATAGAATTAATGCTACAAAACACCGTTTTTTGATGCTGATGTCTTTGACGAGTTAATTTAGGTTTTGACTTATTCAAGAGATTTTGATTTAAGTGAATTTATGGGTGCTATTCACTTAAAGGACGGAGATGGAGAGGAGTTTCTTTCTTGGGATTTTTTTAGTAGACAAATAGGGGTAAATTAGTAGACTTTTTACCTATTAGGAGAAACATTTGACTCTATACAAATATTCTTAAATTTTTCTTCTACTTTTTATTGCCAAATTTTAATAGGTGAAATAATTTCTAGTAGGAGTAAAATCCAATTCTGTGTAAACCAACAAAAAAAGCCCTGCAAAAATGCAGGGCTTTTAAAGAATGTGATCTGGCTGGGGCTCGAACCCAGGACCCTTTGATTAAAAGTCAAATGCTCTACCAACTGAGCTACCAAATCTTATTTAGGTTCGCTTTTTTTAGAATGTAAAATGCTTACTGTTAAGCTATCCTTTAAAAGCGAGTGCAAATTTACAACCTTATTTTTTAAATGCAAGGGATAATAATTACTTTTTTTAAAATTTATGCAAAAAAAATAATTTCTACTTTTTTATAAAGCAAAAAGTATTGGATTTGTTGGTCGTAAAATCTTGATTTTATTGCTTAATAAATTTTTGGGTATAGTTTCCGTTGGCTGTTTCTAGTTCTAGGATATAAGTGCCAACGACTAAATCTCCTACGAACACTTGGGTTTTAAAAGGCTGACTAACAAGCAATTGCCCATTGATGCCATAAATTTTAAGTTGTTGTGGCTGTATATCTGTTCCTACTTGTAGGTACAATAGTTGAGTGGTTGGGTTGGGGGAAACAGCAATAAAAGTCTCTTCGGGTACAAGCGTTGTACTCGTCAATTGATTGGTCAAGGTTGTTTTAAAAAAATTAATGCCGCCTCTTATATTTCCTACGGCTAATTCTAGAAATCCATCTTGGTCTATATCCGCAAAAGCAGGATGAATTTCTGCACCTACCAACAAATCCCCATAATTATTTGTCACTTCCGTAAACGCACCTCCTACATTGTTTTCTATATTGGTATATTGCAAAATTTTCCCTCCTTCATTCCCTACAAATAATTGAAACGCACCTTCCATTTCCAAAATCGTGGGCACGCTATACCCCGTCACCTGATTATCTCCTCGGGCATCTACCTGACCAAAAAAGTTATTGCTTGGGTCACTTGGAAAAACAGGGGCTTGATTAGTTCCTGTATTTTCAAAGTAATTCAAATTGCCATTGCGCTCACCGATAACCAAATCTAGTAAGCCGTCTCTATTGACATCTATTATCTGGGGCCTGCTCGATTGTCCAACATCTATCGATTGATAGCCAAAACTGGCCGATGCAAATTGAAAAGGTTGGTTGGGCCCTGCTATATTTTCTGCATAAAATAAATTGCCAAACTCCTCCCCTATCAAAGCATCTAAATCACCATCGCCATCTAAGTCCCCAAAGGTTGGCGTGAATCGCCATGAATTTTGACTAAATGCGTTCAAGCCAAATAAATTATCTTCTTTTAATTCATAAGTCGGGGCTGTTGGGGTGCCTATATTTTCATATAAATAGACCCTAGCATTTCGGTTACCTCCTGGCACAAAAAAACTTTTATTGCCAACCACTAAATCTAGCAAGCCATCTTGGTTAAAATCCACAAAAACGGGCTGTGCGCCCGTTCCATAATCTATCATGTCTTCTACGAAAAGGTCTTTTTGGCGCAATTCATAAACTGGATTTTCAGTCGTTGCCACATTCTCATAATACCATACGGATTCATAGGTTTCGCCTATATCATTCCCTAAATTGGGCGAGACTAACATATCTTTTGCACCGTCATTATTAACATCTAGCGAAAAAATTGCAGGAAATAAAGGTAGGTCTACCGATACATCATTACTCGGAAAGGCGATGTCTTGGTCGGTCATAAACGCTTCTTCTCTGGTCCCACCATTTATTAATAAATTTAGGTTGGTGAAGGAAATATCTCCTAAAATCACTTCTTTGTCTCCATCATTATCTAAATCTATGGTTAAGACTGTTGACCCGGCGTGGACACCACTTCTTGATTGACTAGCATTCGTTCTAAGATTAATCGCACATTCTCCTTCCATCGTACTTAAATCTACTTCTTGGGTAATGCCACTTTCAAAAAATTTCCCCCAACATCTATCGGTCAATACATATTCCAAACTATCTATACCAAAACCTCTTTCAACGGATTGATTTTCATATAACTCTACAATTCCTCCTGCAACATTAAAGGTGACAATATCTAAATCACCGTCGCCATCAATATCATCTATGGCTGGGTAATCTACACTACTGACAAATAAATTATTATTGCCATTACTGCCTGGATAATAAATAATATTAAATTGTCCACCCCTTAAATTATTTTGTCGAAAAGCAATCTGATTTTCTGTGTTGTAATAACCTGTAAATACTTCTATACCAGGAATCCCAGGGGTACTAGAATAAGCAAAAATATCTTGAATACCATCTCCATTATAATCTCTCAATAAGACCCATTCTACTAAATTTGGAAAGTTTTTTTGAAAAATAGGGTCATATCGATAATCAACTTGGTTCGCCGTCCCTTCATTAATATAGGTTAAACTTAACTGCCCAATTTTATCATAAATATATAAATCTTGAATGCCATCATTATTCAAATCCACTTCCGAAAATTGAGGGGAACTCAAACCACCGACCGTTGCTTCCTTCAGCGATTGTCCATTTTCAATAAATTCAGGATAAATGGGTTCTAAAGATTGGGCATTGGCAGACAACGATAAGCCAATAGCCAGTAAAATTAGGAAGTAATTAAATGGTACTTTCAAAGTGTTGATTTTTTTTAATGAAAACAAGCCTAAAAGTAAAGGGTCTAATAAAGTAACGTCGATAATTCAATTTATGCTATTTTTATGCCGACATACTATCAAAAAAATGACAAATTTGTTCGTTTTTTGAGGGCAATGCTAAAACTTCTAGATAAGAATGTTCAAAATTAGCAAAATGTATACTTCATCAGGTTAGGAGTTGAACAATTTTGAGGAGGATATTTTGTTTCTGTACAAAGCTATTTTTCGGCTAATAGCCTTTGTTATTAGGCTAAAAATAGCTGAAGTACAGGGACAAAAGATTCCCTCAAAAAGTTTAAATCTTAGCCTGATGAAGTATAGATGGATTGTGGTATAGAGAACTGTCAAATAAAAAAAGGAAAGAACTATCTGTGTCCCTTTAATTATCAGTGGGATTAATTCCTACCACGAATAATTAAAGGGACACGGATATAGCTCAAAATAATCACCTTTAAAACAAAAAAAATTAATCTTATCCGTTTTCAAGCTGATGTTCAGTATTATATATCCAATCATCAAAACGACACAATCTCCAAAATTTCTAATTTTTTAAAAAATTCATTTTCATATTCCACTTTATTAATAGTCTTTTACTAACTTACTGCGATTAATGAATTCGTTACGGAATTCAAAATCTGCAACTTTAAATTTTGTTAGCTTACTTTTGTCCAAGTATTTATATAGGCCCTAACTTATAACCTTGTCATCAAGTCATTATGGAAGAAAATAAAATTATTGAAAATAAAGCATT
>CAYMSC010000481.1:0-4791 GCA_964392805.1 uncultured Saprospiraceae bacterium | reverse complement strand
GTATGAATTCATCGATACATCAAGACTAACATTTACTAATACCTTGACAAACTATGAAAATCCTTATTCTTACCCTTTTCTTTATTTTGCCCACCTTTTTCGCGCTATCCCTATTCGCTCAAAAAAAACCTGCTTATCGGCTATATTCCCCGAAAGGCAAAAAAGTTGGATATAAAAAAATGTTGAAGCAATTAAGCAAAGCAGATATTATTCTTTTTGGCGAAAGCCATAATAATCCAATTGCCCATTGGCTTCAATTAGAAGTTACCCAATCTTTAGCAGCAACCAACCAATTAATCATTGGGGCAGAAATGTTTGAAAGAGATAATCAGACTGCTTTGACTCAATATTTAACCAACGAAATAGATAGGAATGCTTTGGATAGTTTAGTGCGTCTTTGGAACAATTACAAAACGGACTACGAGCCAGTAGTAGAATTTGCTAAGAAAAATTATATATCAGTTATTGCGACCAATATTCCCCGTAGATACGCTCGTATCGTTTTTAAAGAGGGCTTGGAAGCATTAGAAAAGTTACCAGCGGAAGAAAAAAAATGGATAGCGCCTTTACCCATTGCGTTTGATATTGAATTGCCTGGTTATAAAAATATGTTGACCATGATGGGCGGAGATGCGGCTCATTCTAGCCTAAATTTTCCGAAGGCACAGGCGATTAAAGATGCAACGATGGCTTTTTCTATTCTGGAAAATTATAAAACGGGAAAAATTTTTTTGCATTTGAATGGTAGTTATCACTCCGATAATTATGAGGGGATTTTATGGTATTTAAAACAGGAAAAACCGAACTTAAATTATAAAACGATTTCTACGGTATCCCAAAAAGATATTAGCTCTTTGAGGAAGGAACATATAGGGAAAGCAGATTTCATAATTTGTGTGCCTGAGAATATGACGACGACTTATTGACCAATCAAACTATTTCCACACCCAATACATCTTCCTTTCCGATTCCGCTCAAAATAAAAGTCCAAACGACCCAGCATCATGCCTGCCCAACCGACTTGATTGACAATAACTTCTTGTTGGTCTAAATTTCTAAAAGTCTTTGCGGATTTTAGGAAAGTATGGGTATGACCTCCAATAATTACATCAATATTTCTGCTTTGAGCGGCTAAAACTACGTCTGATATTGTATCGCCTTTGTACCTATAACCCAAGTGAGACAAACAAATAACCAAATCACATTTTTCTTCCTGTTTTAAAATCTGGGCATATTGATTCGCCTTCTTTAAGGGGTCTAAATATTGCGTATTCTTATACATTTCTTTGACTACAAGCCCTTCTAATTCTATACCTACTCCGAAAACGCCGATTTTTAAATCGCCCTTTTGGAAAATTTTATAAGGTTTAATCTGTCCATTTAATACGGTATCAGAAAAATCATAATTGACATTTAACAAAGGAAAATTAGCCAAAGGCAGTTGTTTGGCCAATCCATCTATGCCCGCATCAAAATCATGATTACCAATTGTAGCGGCATCATATTTCATGGCGGACATTAATTTGAATTCCAATTCCCCCAAAAAGAAATTAAAATAAGGCGTTCCTTGAAAAATATCTCCTGCATCTAGCAATAGACTATGTTCGACTTCAGAACGGATTTTTTGAATCAAAGTCGCCCTTCTTGCCGCACCTCCTAAACCCTCATTTCGACTTCCGTCCATGGGGAAAGGTTCAATGCGACTATGCACATCATTGGTATGTAAAATAGTCAGTTGAATCAAATCGGCTTTGGCGTAAGCAGATAAAGGAAAACCACCTAGACTTGTCATTAAAGAAGTGGCAGCTACTGATTTGATAAATTTTCTTCTACGCATGGTTTATTTTTTTGCAGATAAAATAAAACGACCTTCCTTTGGTGAATTAATGGCTTCTTTTTTAGCCGTGAAATCAAGCACATCTTGAATTAAAGCATCTCGAATATAATATTCTAAATTTTTTCTTTGTTTGTCTTTTAAAAAGGAAGAGTCACTACCGCCATTGGCAACATAATCTGGTAAAGCAATTTTGTATATTTTTTCTTCTTGGAGTGGTTTATCTTTAATTAGCACCCTAATATCCTCTTGACCTAATTGATTAATTTTGAGACCATGAGAAACAGGCCATCCTCTAGCATCTACTAGGTGTTGAATAAGTTGCTCGACTTCTGGCTTATTCAAATACAGCACGATTATTTTATTGTCAAAGGGCATCAACTCAAAAATTTTTCCTCTTGTTATCGGTCCTTTTTTAATGACTGGAATTCTAATACCTCCATAATTTTGGATAGCAAAATCAATAGGTTCGCCTAGTTTTTCTTCTGCTTTTCGATGAATCGCATCCGCCATCCAATTACCTAAAGTTGACTCTGGGCGTTCTTTCTTTAAATCAATTTCCGTCTGACCAAGCACTTCATTCATTACTTTGTCTAGCTCCGTTTTGTAAGGAGCAATTAGGGCGGAAATAGCCGCATCTGGTACTAAATTATTTTCCTCAGAAACGTCGATGCGATTGGCATCTACATTGGATAGATAATTGATGGATTTGCAACTGGAAAATTGCAGTCCTAAGAAAAATAGCACGGAGAGTAAGAAGGTAAGTTTATTCATTTATCTTATTTGATTTAGGTGTTTACAAGCTTATTATTCAATTCCTATAATTTGGACACACCTAAGCCTCGAAACCTGACACCTTAGTTAAAGATTTTATCTATATTTGGCATCAAAGATAATCTTCTAACCTTAACTTAATGCAAATTCAAAGATGAATTATCCACAACATTACGAAAATAGCTTAACAAACCCAATATCTTTTTGGAAAGAAAAAGCCGAAGCTATCGACTGGTTTAAATTTCCAGAAACGATTTTATCAAAAGATACAGCTGACCTTTATCGTTGGTATCAAGGAGGTGAATTAAACACTTGCTATTTAGCCTTGGATAAACATGTAGAAGCCGGGCGAGGAGACCAAGTTGCCTTAATTTATGATTCCCCAGTTACGAATACCAAACAGCAATATACCTATCAAGATTTATTAACCGAAACAGCAAAATTTGCTGGGGTTTTAACAAATCTAGGGATACAAAAAGGAGATTGTGTGATTATTTATATGCCGATGATTCCTCAAACGGTATTTGCCATGCTAGCTTGTGCAAGGTTGGGGGCGATTCACTCCGTAGTATTCGGTGGTTTTGCGGCTCACGAATTAGCGATACGGATTGACGATGCTAAGCCTAAAGTACTTTTGGTGGCGAGTGGAGGTAAAGAGGTTGACCGCATTGTCCCTTACAAACCGATTGTAGATGCGGCAATGGAGGAAGCCAAGCATAAATTGGATGCCTGTGTTGTTTATCAACGCCCCTTTGTGGAAGCGAATCTACAAGCAAATCGTGATTTTGATTGGGAAACCTTATTAGCTAAAGCGAAGCCTGCAAATTATGTTTCCGTACTGGCAACCGACCCATTATACATTCTCTATACCTCTGGAACAACGGGACAACCAAAGGGAATTGTACGAGATAATGGCGGTCACGCAGTAGCGATGCATTATAGTATGCAAGAGGTGTATGGGGCAAAAAAAGGAGAAACCTTCTGGGCAGCATCGGATGTTGGTTGGGTCGTTGGACATTCCTATATTGTCTATGGCCCTTTAATATATGGCTGTCCAAGTGTACTTTTTGAAGGAAAACCCATTAAGACACCCGATGCAAGTACTTTCTTTAGGATTATCGAAGAATATCAAGTCAAAGTATTTTTTACCGCACCAACTGCATTCAGAGCGATTAAAAAAGAAGACCCCAATGGATTACTCAAAGCCAAACATGATACTTCTTGTCTAAGGTATTTATTTCTGGCTGGCGAAAGAACCGACTTAGCGACCCTTCACTGGTGTAAAAATTTACTCCATGTTCCTGTAATTGACCATTGGTGGCAAACAGAGTCTGGATTTCCCATGATTGCTAATATGACGGGTTTGGGATTGCAACCCATTAAAGAAGGCTCCGCTGGAAAAATTGTTAGTGGATTTGATATAAGAATTGTAGACGAAAACACGAGGCTTTTACCCGCTAATCAAGAGGGGGCAGTGGTTATTAAATACCCTTTACCACCGGGATGTTTGCCCAATTTGTGGAAGGATACCGACCGTTTTAAATCAAGCTATTTAGCCGCTTATCCGGGATACTACTTTTCGGGAGATGGTGGCTATATTGACGAAGAAGGCTATGTTTTTATTACTGGTCGAATCGATGATATTATCAATGTGGCAGGTCACCGATTATCTACCGCAGAAATGGAAGAAGTTGTTGCCCAACATCCTGCAATTGCAGAATGTGCAGTAGTTGGAGTTGCCGATGAATTAAAAGGCCAAATTCCAGTAGGCTTTTTTGTTTTAAAAGCGGGTGTTAATCAACTGGAAACGGAGATAGAAACTGCCTTAATAAAAAGTGTCAGAGGAACAATAGGACCAGTAGCTGCCTTTAAGCGAGCCATTCAAGTAGAACGGTTACCCAAAACGCGGTCGGGTAAAATTTTAAGAAAAATAATGAGAGCAATTGCGGATAAAAAAACATATAATCCTCCTTCGACGATTGAAGATATGACGGTTTTACCAGAATTAGAAGCTGTGATGAAAGCGAAAAATATTGGGTATTTGGGAGAAGAATAAGAAGAATTTTTAGCTTTTTAATTATTACTGATGTTACGCAAAGAAAAATTAATCAGCACCAAAGGTGCGACCTATCCTAGCATTGGGTGTAAACCCAATGATTTTAAAGCGCCAAAGGTGCGACCTA
>CAYMSC010000480.1:2042-4812 GCA_964392805.1 uncultured Saprospiraceae bacterium | reverse complement strand
CTATAAAGGTCTAATCAACACTATGTTTTATTACTTTTTCACTAAATCTATATCCAGAATCCTTGTTTAAAGCCGTAAGTAAATAGATGCCATTTGGGAAATTGGATAAATCAATCGCAACCATACCGTCACTTTGTTTTAAGTCTTGTTCTTTTTTATAAAGCACTCTTCCAGTATTATCAGCAATAGAAAATTGAATCGTTCCTTTTTGGAAACTGAAATATTGTATATTAAGTAATCCAGTTGAAGGATTTGGAAAAACACTAAACGACTGTATAGGAATTGTTTTTATAGAAGTTGTAACAGGATTCTCCTCCAAATTAAAGTCAACACATAATTCAGGTGCACCACCATCTATCCATTTTTGTATTTGTGCTAATTCTGCTGCATCCAATTGATTACCTGTACGAGCATTCATAGAAGCACCTCCTATTGTCTGTTCACAGCCGTTATAGCCAGCTATCGTAATAATATTGACTAAGGTAGTGTCAGACAAGATACTAGTGCTACATTTATTTCCTCCTGCTGATATAGAAGCATAAGAACGTAAGTCTAGCCCACCAGCGGCATCTGTATTATGACATCCTGATTCTGTACAACCATTATCTTCAAATAGAGGGCCTACCTCTGCCCAACCTAGCTTACCATCATCACAGTTATCAGCGTTATTGGCTACATATCCTTCTGGTGGTGAACAAGCTGTAGTAGCATTATTTATATCCCCTAATCCATCTTCGTCAGCATCTCGATACCAAGTAGTCTCTCCTAATCCATTACAGACCCCACAAATATCTATGACTCCTTGACAAGCAGATTGGTCAATTTGGAATTGGATTTCTGCAATGGAAGCACAATTGCCTCCATCGTGAGTAGAAAGGATGTTTATCAAGACTTTTTTAACTAAAAGTCCATTAAAATCAGGACCTAAAAAGCCTGTATAATCGCTAGTTTCTGGTGCTTGAGGAAAGCTATATTGTCCTAATTCCAGCCAATTGGTACCATCTAAAGAATAGTCAATCACTACCTCTTTTGCTCCCCAACCGCTTTCTCCGGTTCTATTCGCATTCCAAACATAAGAGGATTTTAGGTGATGCGCCTCTTGAAAATCATATAACAGCCAATGAGCAGCACTTCTAGAAGAATTTGGATTATCACTTGTATTGCAAGATACCCAGCTCATGTTCCAATAGTTACCATTATCCTCACATTGAGCATGTAGGGAATGCGCAGCAACAAAACTAATTATTATAAAAAGAAAATATTTTTTCATTAAAATCGATTCAAAGATTTAAGCGTTTAGGTGTCAGAAATCAAGACAGGCTGATTCCTCATTAATTACCCCATAAAACCTAATGGTCCGCCAGTAGGAACAGGTGTCCAAAAATTGTTGATATTAGGAAGAATTTGGTCGATGTCTGCCGAAGAAGCACCAAACCATAGGGCTAATTCTGCAAAATATTCATCACAAGAGGTAGTCGGAATAATTCGACCACTACCCGTATCCAAAGGATTGCCGAGGTATAAATCAGGATATTGACCATAAATTTTCTGACCTTCTACTGCACCTCCAAATACCAATGAATGACCACCCCAAGCATGGTCAGAACCATCTCCATTAGACACTAATTTTCTAGAAAAATCAGACATGGTAAAACTGGTTACATCATTGCTTACTCCAAGTTCTACTAAAGCATTGTAAAAAGAAGCAATGCCTGCATCCAACTGAGCCATCAAATCAGCATGGGAAGTAAGGAAATCATTATGGGTATCAAAACCTCCTAATTCCACAAAAAAGGTCTGATTGCTAACCCCTAAAATATCTCTAGCAGCAATAGTTTTAGCAACCATCAATAATTTTTGAGATAAGGAATCTGTTCCAAAAGAAGTAGTGATAGGCGTACCACTTGCAATAGCAGAGCTAAATTCTAAAGAATTACTGTTTGCCGCATCAACGGTATTGGAATAAGCAGTTTCAAGTATATTATTATAGGTTTGGTCCAGCATATTATCAAGGGTCTGTCTTTTCAAGACATTCCGCAAGTCTGTCTGGTCATATCCATTTATCAAAATACTACCCGTTCCTTCTGGGCTAATCGCATATTCTTTGACAAGGTTTCCTCTTTGGAATACATTGATTCCATTGAGGGAAATATTCATAGAAATATCCTGATTCTGATTATTGGTATGAAGTATATCTCCCAAACGACCCGCCCAACCAAGAGACGCTGTATCTTGTGGAACGGAGGTTTGCCAATGCAAGCGCTGGTCAGAATGAGAAAATAAACTTACTGGCAAATTATTTTTTGCTTGAAAATCAGCCAAGGTAGTTGGTTGTACCAAGGCACCTACATTTGCCACAAAAGCAGCATCTCCATCCTCAAAAAGGGTTTGAATATTGCCTAAATTTGGGTGGAGTCCATAACTTTTACCATCTGAATTCAATGGATTGATGGGTAATAAACTAGCTTGTTCTAAAGCAAGATTCGTACGAATCGTTGCATATTCGGCATATTCACTTGCGCCTCTTGGAACGAGCATATTATAACTATCATTGCCACCATTTAGCATGATACAAACTAATGCTTTATAGTTATTAGCACTTTGAATAAAAGGGCGATTGGCAGCAGCAGCAGCGTTCATCAAACCCATATTTGTAATCCCTGAAAACAAGGAAGTCAAGCCTAGAGAGGCACACCCCATAGTGGTGCGACCTAAAAATTGACGACGAGTATGTTTATGTTTTGACATATTATTTTTTATTAGGAGATTG
>CAYMSC010000480.1:0-1942 GCA_964392805.1 uncultured Saprospiraceae bacterium | reverse complement strand
AATCAAACAATCTCACAATCTTACAATCAAGCAATGTTTTTTATTTTAAAATCAGATAATCAGGAGAAACCATCATAAAGTATAAGACATCTTCAATGACATCTTCCGCATGATAATTATTTATGCCGTTAATAGATTGGGTGATGGTATTCGTAATCAGCGTTCTATGGGTATCAGATAATTGACCATGACAAATAATGAGGTCCAATCGGTCAATCAAGGCATCTAAACCACTCGCATTATAAAGCGTTATTTCATCCGAAAAATCTAAAAAAGGTCTATCCATGTTTCGATTAAATGTCAATCGTGGAGCATTAACAACGGCAGTTTTGTTTAGGAAAGGGACATCCTTTATCACAAATTCAATAGAATTCAGATAGTGAATAGAGGTAACCGAATGTAAAATCTGAAATTCAGGAGAAACCATTTCATTCGGTTCAACCACTTCGCTTTCCGCATAAAAAGGGGTAAAAAAGTTAAATACAGAAGGAGATGACAAAAAAGCCTGTTCCACTCTTGGAAACAATAAAGACTTATCATCCAACCAAAAATTCCCAGAAGGAGAATTGATATCAAAACCTACATAGAGATTGGTTAATCGCTCAATCGGCTGTTTTAATTTACCAGTTTGTGCATTGTCAATCCAAGCACAATCTCTTGCTTCAGGGTCTGTCAAAATAGCTTGTATCACCGCTTTTAAATCCCCTCGAACCCCTTGTCCATTATTATTAAACACCGTTGCAATTCGATTGGTATAGGAGGGAGACGGATTGGATTTTACCAATTGTTGGATGAGTCGAGTGCTTATAAATGGGCCAACATTTGGATGGTTAAATAGCACGTCTAAAGCATCTTGAATATCCTCCATGCCAGGTTGCCCCGCAGGAATTACCGTACCATCAATCATCGTTTTTGGGCCAGGTTCATGCTCTTCTTCGTACATCGCCATAGGCACAGTAGCATCTAAAGTTACATTACTTGCATCGAATCTTAATGGGACGCCAGCCAATTGTGGAAAAGCTATTAAATCATACCCTCCTGCTGAAAGTCCTGTAAATACTTTAGCCAATTCTTGAATGTCTTCAATATCATAAGTTGAAACCGTATTACCGCTATCATCCAATTTGGCCGTACCATCATTATTTAATTCTACTAAACCGATGGTAAATAATTGCATGATTTCTCTTGCAAAATTTTCATCTGGAAGCGTCCCATTTTCAGGGTCTGCTTTTCGATTTTTAAAGTGACTGAGATACCCTCCCATAATTGGGTGTAGGCTGACATCGGACAATACATCTCGAAAATTGCCAAAAGCACCTTGATATAACACATCATAGTAACTTGCCATACCAAAACCTCGTTCATCTATTGATATGGTAGAAACGACAAATAGTTGACTCAAGGCAAAAGCAACTTTTTGGCGCAAAGCTTCTGAGTCTTTGATGATATTTTCATAAAAAGCAAAATTTAGATAATCTGTCGTTCTAGTGGAATCAGGAATAGGATGGACCGCTGCAATTTTGGTAAGTGCCTCTTGATAAATGTCTTTATAATCATCCAAAAAAGAGATAGTGGGCATAGCAAATTGTTCCTCCAACCAGGCCTCAATTCCAACTTGAGTGACATACTGGATGTCTTCATAATTCCCCCCCATAGTAGCCTGTCCTATAAATCGAGAAGCTCCTGTCATGTCGGGAAATAAACCAGTTCCATTTAAAGTATGACTAGCTGCATTTGTTCCTTGTTCACTACTGGAACTTACCGTGACTCCAATGTCATTTCCAGTACCAAAATGGTCGGAATAAATTTGTGCTTGGAGGTTAATAGTACTCCATAAAAAGGCTAGAAGTAGGATTGAGATTAAAGTAGTATTATTCATTTTTTTTAGGTAAAAATTTATAATTCATTGTTTCGTTATAAGCAGTTTTTAAAGCCTCCTTAG
>CAYMSC010000479.1:0-4823 GCA_964392805.1 uncultured Saprospiraceae bacterium | reverse complement strand
GTAGCGCGAGGCGGGCTTGAACCGCCGACCTCAGGATTATGAATCCTGCGCTCTAACCAGCTGAGCTACCGCGCCAAACAAGCATTTTTCAAATGCGAGTGCAAATATAAAGGATTTTGTAGGAGTAAAGCAAGAATTGTCTTTAAGTTTGATAAAAAATTATAGAATATTTACACGGTCTGTAAACTAAAAGCGATTACTTTTTTATTACTTTTGAAGATTACGGATAAAAATGTGATTTCATTCAAAGGGCGTATGAAGTTTCTAAATAGGATAGGATTCAACAATAATGATTACTTACTCCTTGTATTTTTTACAAAAACAATTTTATAATGAAAAATAGCATCCAATTTTTCCTTTTTGTAAGCTTATTTTTTCTACCAAACTACCATTTTGCAAATGAAGCACTTAATGGGGAAAGTGACGAATCTGGTACGTACACCTTAGTCGTCGAAGGTTTTGATTGGGGACCAGCTGCCAATCAAGTTATCTTAACTTTAGAAGATACGGTTTCAAAGGTTCAAAAAGGAGATTACGCCATTGCTGTTACTAAAAAAGTGGAATATGGAGCCGTAAAGATGGAGGAGGAGAATGGAGAAAGAACCGTTTTGTATGCCTATGTTTCTGATGCAAAGGGGCAAAAAATAGCGGCAGGAATTCACATTACTTTAGTCTTATTAGTTGCCCCGAATCTACCGATTAGTTCACCGATGAAATATATGCCAGCATTTGGCGGAAATATTTGGACAGATTATTCAATGACCATTACCAATAAGGCGACCGACCAAGTTTGGGATACAGAAATAGGCCGAATACATCCATTAGTAGATGAATTTGAGGTAACTGGGAAATTTGTTTATAATGCCGACTTAAGCCTAACCTATGCGGATTATACCCCAATCACTACCCAAGAAAAAATACCACTCATTATCTGGCTACATGGAGGAGGAGAAGGTGGAACCGACCCGACAGTTGCCTTAATGGCAAATCGGGCAGCCAATTATGCTTCGCCAGACATTCAAGCTTATTTTGGCGGGGCTTATGTATTAGTACCGCAAACGCCCACTTTTTGGATGAATGATGGAACGGGGAATTATACGCGTGGAGCGGTAGATGACATGCACAATGAAGCCTTGATGGCGCTGATAAAAGATTATGTGGCAAAACATCCAGCTATTGATAAAGATAGAATTTATGTTGGTGGTTGTTCCAATGGTGGATATATGAGTTTAAAATTGATGCTAAATCATCCCAATTACTTTGCGGCCTCTTTCCCCAGTGCCTTGGCTTATCACACCAAATATATTACGGACGAACAAATCGAAAGCATCAAAGCAATGCCCATTTGGTTTATTCATTCGCAAGATGACCCTGTGACCAAAGCGGAAGAAACGGTGAATCCTGTTTATCAACGATTAATAGCAGCAGGTGCTAAAAATGTGCATTTTTCTAGCTACGACCATGTGGTAGATATTACGGGTTTCTTTGGTGGCGAAAATTATCATTATTTAGGGCATTTGTCTTGGATTTATTCCCATGCAAATCTTTGCAAATTAGATTACGATGGACAGCCTGTGATGCTTGACGGGCGAGCGGTGACGATTATGGAATGGTTGGCAGCGCAGCGTAGGGAATAGCGCAGCCACCTAAGGGACGGCAGTGTTGGGCAGGTTTTCTATCTTTTTTATCTGACCTTCTAATAAAGAAAAATCAGTTTAAATCCGCCTAATCAGTAAAATCCGTACAACCTATCCTCCTAGTTGTTTATACGACATCGTTCATGAAGGAAATGTGGGTATTGTTGTCTTAGAGCAGAAATTAAATTATCATCGAGAAGTATTTGAAGATGATATATTATATATAGAATCTTCTTTAATAGATATTGGCAATAAAGCCTATACACTTTTCCATGAAATGTATAATGGCAGGACCAAAGAATTGGTGAGTACGATGCGGGTAGTATTGACCTTGTTTGACCAAGTGGAAAGAAAGGCTATTATTTTTCCTAAAGCACAGAAGGAACGACTTTTAAAATTAATAGCAGAATAAGTACTAGGATAAAAATAAACTAACCGTTAAAAATGGATGGTTTGATTGTTATACTAGAAGCGGGATAAATTTCTGACTTCTAATTTAGAAGTCAGAAGTCAGAAGTCAGACCGTCTATTGCATAGACTGTCAGAAGTCAGATAAATCAGGATTAAATGATTAATTATCAGCATATTATGGTTTTGAAATCTGACTTCTGACAGAAAAATGTAATTTTTCGGTCTGACTTCTGACAGATTTATCGGTCTTAAATCTGACTTCTCACTTACTTAATTACTCCACTTCCACACTCCTTTTAATCCCTAGTTTGTCAATTCTTGATTTGAGGGTAGTCGGGCGCATGCCTAATATTTCAGCAGCACCATTGACCCCACTCACTTTCCAATTGGTGTGTTTGAGGACTTCAATAATATAATTGCGCTGCATATCATCTAAGGTTAGAAAGTTTTCAGTCGCTGTCTTTTTTTTCTTTTTTGGACTAAACCAATCTCCTAAACTCAACTTGCCACCACGAGCTGTAATAATACCCCGTTCGATTAGATTTTCTAGTTCTCGAATATTGCCTGGGAAGTCATAAGTCATTAATTTATCAATTACTTTTTGGGGAATATCGTTAATTTTTTTGCCTAGTTTATTGCCCAATTTTTCACAAAAGAAGCGAGTGAGTAGGGGAATGTCTTCTTTGCGTTTACGCAAGGCAATACTATGAATAGGAAAAACATTCAGCCGATAATATAAATCTTCTCGGAAAGTGTCCTCTTCGATTTCTTTAATTAAATTTCGATTAGTAGCGGCTATAATTCGGACATCTACCTGCTCAAAATTAGTGCCACCGACCGGTTCTATTTCTCCTTCTTGTAATGCTCTTAGTAATTTGGGTTGTAATTCAAGGGGCATTTCCCCGATTTCATCTAAGAATAAAGTACCTCCATCTGCCAGTTTAAATTTTCCAATTTTTTTGGCGAGTGCACCTGTGAAAGCACCTTTTTCGTGACCAAATAATTCACTTTCAATAAGGTTGGCAGGTAAGGCAGCGCAATTTACTTTTATCATAGGTCGGTTGGACCGTCTGCTCAATTGGTGCAAGGCACGGGCAATGAGTTCTTTTCCCGTTCCACTTTCGCCAGTAATCAATACGGTAGAAGTCGTGTCGGCAACTTGTTCTATATTTTTTAAGACTTTTTTGAATTTAGGACTATTGCTAATGATTTCTCCAAAATTATTTTGTACTTCTATTTCTTCTTGTAAATAATTATTTTCTGCTTCTAATTTTTCTTTGAGTTCTTTGATTTCCATTAGGGCACCTCGTAAGGCGGCTTCTTTTTGTTTGCGCTCACTAATATTCCGAACCATCGAACAAGCATAATCCATTTCTTCAAACTCTATATAATGAGAACTTACTTCTACATGAATTTTTTTGCCAGCTTTGTTAAAATGTTCTCCTTCAAAAACGATTTGTTTATCCGTTTTAAGTTTATTGAAATTTTTTTGAAAATCGAAAGACACTATGTCCTTATACATAGCCATGATATTCATATTGCAAAATTCTTCAAAGGAATAGCCATAGCGATGGCAAGCCTCTTCGTTGACATGTTTGATATTACCTTTGGGGTCTAACCAAAAAATAGCATCTCCTGCTTTTTGAACCGTGAAATCGGACAGCCGTGCTAGTCGGTCATTTTCTTTTCTTTTAGTAATGTCTCGAATAATCGCACAGCTATAAACCGTTCCATTCAAAGTGACAAAGTTGTCTGTAATATCTACGGGAAAAATAGTTCCATCTTTGCGGCGATGACTACTCTCGAAGGTCGAAGTATCTTTTTGTTTGGCTTTCCAATGTGCCTTCCAAATATTTTTATTCATATTAGGATTGACATCAAAGACACTTAGTTGTAGAAATTCTTCTTTTGTATAGCCCCATACTTTACAAGCAACAGGATTGACATCAAAAAAAAATCCATGCTCATCGAACCAAAATACAGCTTCTGGCAATTCATTTAAGGCTTTATAAGATAACTCAAGGAGTTGTTTTTGTAGTTTACTCATTTTATTTTTTAAACATGCTCTAAAGTTCTAAATTAAAAGTACGTCTTTGCTTGGACATCTTTGAATTCGTAAAAGTTGCAATTTGCAAGAGTATTTGTATTTGCATTTGTTTTTGACATACGTTTATAAGAGATAAGTTAAGTTTATTTTTCGGAAGTTCACGATATATCGTAATTTTTTTCACAAATTATTATTTATAATAATTTTATTAAAATTGTATATAATTGATAATCAGCCATTTGTGTTTATTTAGATTTTTTTTTAAACACATAGCAAGTAGTTTGAGTTATACTTGTCAAATTATCAATTATGAAGAACACTCAAAATGTAAAAAATTTAAGAGAATTATTAAAAGTACTGCAAACACAAAAAACACCGACATTTATCAATTTGTGTCCACGATGTGGCAAAGACGATAATTTGATGGATTCGGTGGTCAGTAATTTACAAGAAGTCTATGGAGAAAAATTAGACTATCAAAAATTAGTAGGAGAATCAGCAAGTTCAATGAAACAAGAATTGATGATTTCAAAGAATCCAGTATTACTACTAATTAAAGAAGGAGAAATTAGAGCAATTTTTGGAGGGATTATCGCTCAATATAAATTAGAACAAGCATTAGAAAATTTATCAACCTCAACTCAATAATAAAGAATAGTAGTATTCCGTTAGCATTATACTCCAAACGGGATAAAAGAGTGATTTTGAAAAGAGGTCAGAAGTCAGAC
>CAYMSC010000478.1:0-4859 GCA_964392805.1 uncultured Saprospiraceae bacterium | reverse complement strand
TGAAAGCCATAATTTATATCGTTTTTCCAAAAGCCTTTACAGCGCACCGTCTCCCCTACTTGCACAGAGGTGAGCGTCCCAACGATAGTCGTCAAGTCCTTCTTTCCAGCTTCTTTTAAACGAGCAACAGTATAGCCATTGTCGGCATTTTGGAAAGTAATACGTTCGATATGACCGTGAATTTGGTCCATGTGGGAAAGTTAGGGAATATTGTTGGGATTTGGTATTTCTTGGCTAGACAAGTTGTTTTTTTATCTGAGTATACCACTCCATTCTAACATTCTTAGCATCTGTATTTTAAATGTTATTAAAAATAACAGGTAAATCTTCTTATAATTCAAAATATAAATCCTACATTAGTGGCTATTCTTTGTAGGTTATCTATTAAAAATATTATTTAGTTCTCTACCTACCTTTTATACTCTCAATTAAATAAAAAATCATATTGTTTTGAATAGGCTGTTCTGAATGAACAATGACTAAAGCACTTATGATTTAGTATGCCTCAATAAGTCTGTTAATTTGTTCGACTAGCGTGGACGAGCGGATTTTGACCAACTTATATTGGTTACATTTATAAAAACTCTATTTTAAAACCAACATTAATTTCTCTACTATGCCATTATCTACTGTGTCATTCTCTATAATGGCACTCTTTGATGAATCATGCCTTAGGGCAATTCCAAGAATTTGCATTTACATTTTAGGAAGTATACTACTCCTAGTATTACTACTAGCACTCATTTACTTTGTTTTTCTTAGGAATTATATTTTCCGTTTACCACTAAAACGAAAAGGTTTTAAAAATGCTCCCGCTTATCCATTTAATATAAGACGAACCGTAACCGCTTTAATATACTTAATTCGTAGAGCTAAAGCGACACAGCAAGCAAAATATGGATTGACAGGCACAGATGATGATTTATATAAAATTGACAATCAGGAAGCGACCGCCTACGCCTTCTGTTATGCTAAAAATAATCATACACTGAAAGAAAACGCTTACAGGGATATGATAAAACAATTACAATACAATCCATTAATATTTTTTGGACTCGGCTCTCCCGATAGGAGCACTGCAACCCATTCCAAAAATAAAGCTTCTGTCCGACAGGTCAGGCCACATTTTAATACGTCAAATGCAGCAGCAGATGCAGAAGAAGCAAGTGGTGAAACAATCGATTTAACGGTATTATCATTGAAAGAGCCAGAGCAATTTGATATGTCATGGACGACCTTTGGCAATGTAAAAGCAAAAGCAACGGAGCAACTAAAAGGAAAATGGGTCAAAAGTTTAACCGATGCGGAGGAGGCAACCAAACAGTTTTTTCCAACGATGTCTAAATATGGCATTGCCTATAACTTATTGATTTTACAAAAAGTAACAGCAGAAAACGTAGATAACTTTAAAAAAGGAGCATTAGCAAAAGTGTGGACCAAAGAGATGGACGATTTATGTAAGGAAAAAAAATTATTCATCATTGACTTACGCATATTTAATGTACTTACGCCACAACTCACCAACAAAAATCATAAGATTTGGAGTTATACACCTGCTACTTTCACTTGGCTAAAACAAGACGACAATAAAGATTTGCATCCTTTTGCCGTATATATCGAAGGATATGAAGATAAAAAAGAAAAAATTAGTACCCAAGCACAATTTTATACTTATGCAGACCATAAAGAAACGACGTGGATTTATGCCCTGCAAGCAACAAAGGTATCTATAACTGTTTTTGGTATTTGGTTGGGTCATGTTTATCCTTGGCACTTAATCACGGCAGCTATGTCAATGACCTTATATAACTATGTAGATAAAGATTCTTACTTATATCAATTGTTGGGACAAAAATGTAATTATTTAATTGGTTTTAACGATGCTTTATATCTACAATGGAGTATTGCAGCCCCTCCCACCTCTATTAATACGACCAATCAATTTTTACAAGTAGTAGACAAATATGCTATTGGAAGGGGTTTCTATGAAGATGACCCCCTTACAATTTTGGCTACTTTTGGCATACATGAAGAAGATTTCACGGTTGACAAACCTTGGGATAAATATCCTATGATTAAAGATTTACTAGCTGTGTGGGTAAACGTGGAAAAATATGTCAGTACCTTTGTAGACATTTGTTATGAGGAAAAAGATGGGAAATCGTCCGATGAATTAATTAAAGCCGATGAAAATCTACAAAAATGGATTCAGAAATCCATAGAAAAAGGCAATATTCAAGGGCTATCTAAGATAGAATCGGTTGATGGGCTTAAGCAATTTTTAACTAGCTTTATTTACCGATTTACTGTTCATGGATTGGGTCGCTTGGATAATACAGCTAATCCAGCAATGACTTTTGTGCCTAATTTCCCTCCGACCTTACATGTCAAAGAAAATCCTAAGCCGTCTACCAAAATTGATACAAAAGAATTAATGAAATATCTACCTAAGACGGGTACGATTGGTATGATGATGAATTTTTATTTCACTTTTGCAGATTCTACTCCTTATGAATCGCTGATTCCTGTAGATGGTATTGACCAACATCTTCATTTTTCCAATATTGGTGACTATAAAAGTAAAAATAAAGAAAACTTAAACCATTCAGGAAAAGATAGAGACACAGGAAAAGCTCGGAAACTAAACTTCGCTTTAGTAAATTTCAGAAACGACATGAAAGATTTCATGTTTAAATATAATAAAGAAAATAAAATTGAAGGCTTTGAACCAGACCCAGTTCAATATAATCAATGGCCACTTGGTGTAGAAACCTAGTAAGCATTTAACCCCACACAGCTAAATTATTAATTTACAAACAATCTTTAATATCCGTGTACCTAAGAGCCGACGAAAAAATAAGTTCCGCATTTTTCAAATAGGAACCCGTACGGGTGAACCTCGAAGAGGATGGGCTGCTTTGTAATGGGTTGAAGGTTCACAATCATCGATTGTTCATCTTTAAAAGAGGGAATGAACAACCGCTGTTTGTGAACCGCTTGCGGACGGGTGGCTTGATACTATGACCGATTTTAAAGTAAAAATAGGAGGAACAAACACTGTTTGTGAACCGCTTGCATGAAGGAGTGTAAGTTCCTGAACCGTGAAACGGGTGGGTTGCTCAGATGCCGAAGCCGTTCTAGTGGTCGAATTTATAAGTAGTTGACAATTAAAAGGAGGTTATTTTTTCGTAAAACAAGGCGAGCGGAAGGAAAATAGCCTTAGCTACCTGACTGACGAACAACGCAGTATTACGGAAAAAGAAGCCATTTTACTATCAAGGATTTATAAATCCGACGATGTTCAAGTTATTGTTTTGTCGTTACGAAGTACTAAAAGGTACGCGGATTATAGGTACACAGATATTACTTTATTTTTTATTTCTTTGTGAACCATTGTACTAGGAACTCTGAAAAAATAAATTTACCAATTTTGAAATAGGAATACGATACAGCGTATTGAGCAAATAAAACATTTAATCATCAACAATAAATACTAATTTAATAATTATGACTTCACTAACTATTCACACAATCGAGACTGCGCCAGAAGGTAGCAAAGAATCCTTAAAAGCATCTAAAAAAGGTTTTGGTATGGTACCAAATCTACATGCTGTTTTGGCAGGTTCCCCAAAAATCTTAGAAGCCTACAAAACACTACATAAATTATTTTCAAGTTCTTCGTTTAGTAAAGAAGAATTGACGGTCATTTGGCAAACCATTAACATAGAAAATGAGTGCCATTACTGTGTCCCTGCTCATACGGCAGTAGCCAATATGATGAGTGTAGACCCTGCTTTATCAGAAACCTTAAGAAATGGAGAGACCCTTTCAACTGAAAAACTACAAACACTACAAGCGACGACACTAAGCATCGTACGCAATAGAGGTCACTTAACAGAAGCTGAATTAAAAGCTTTCTACGCAGTAGGATATGGAGAACAACAAGTTTTAGAAATCATCTTAGGATTGGCGCAAAAGGTCATTAGTAACTATACTAATCATATAGCGAATACGCCTATTGATGCGCCTTTTCAAAAATTTGCTTGGCAAAAAGAGACGGCTTAATTTATCCATTTAAGAGACGACGAAAAACGGATACCCTATGCTCCAATTTTTAAGCTTCTTAGCATTTATGGCTTTTGTGGCGGCTTTTGCTACTTGGCAACTCCAAAAAGATAAACTTAACACCGAAGATGGTTATTTTCTCGGCGGTCGTAGCCTTACAGGCGTAGTGATTGCAGGGTCGATGCTATTGACCAATATTTCTACCGAGCATCTTATCGGCATGAACGGAGCAGCTTATCGAAATGGGGCGATTCTGATTGCTTGGGAAGTGACTTCGGCTTTAGCATTAGTGGCCGCTGCGGTTTATTTTGTCCCTCGCTATCTTAAAATGGGTTTGACGACCATTCCCGAATTTTTGGAAAAACGCTTTGATGGGATAACGAGAACATTGATTGCTTTTCTGGTGATTATTTCGCTAGTCACTACCCTTTTGCCCATTGTTTTATATACAGGGGCTTTGAATATTGAAAGCATCTTTGAGATTTCCAATCTATTAAATATCACGGAACGGCAAGGCTTGGTACTGACGGTGTTGATAGTGGGCATTATTGGGGCTATTTATGCTATTTTTGGTGGTTTGAAAATGGTCGCCTATACAGATACCATTAATGGCTTTGGCTTGCTGATTGCAGGCTTGGCCATTCCTATGATTGCGCTCTATAATATTGGGGATGGAAGTATGTTAGAAGGCATGAGTCGGGTATTTGCAAAAGCACCCGAAAAATTTAATGTAATTAGCAATGAACCATCGGTTGGGGAAGGCGCAAGAGGTTCGATTTTACCATTCAGTGTGT
>CAYMSC010000477.1:0-4864 GCA_964392805.1 uncultured Saprospiraceae bacterium | reverse complement strand
GACATTCTACCTTCTTTAGAATAAATGATATGTCCTTTGCAATTTTTGGTATAAGGATAGGAAAATAAGCTCCCATCTTCTTTCAAAATCTTATAATAGACTAAAGTCCAAACGCCAATAAATTTTTTCCACATATTTTTTAATGATAATTTTTGGCTATCGGTCTACGGTTCACGGTTGGAACAGAAAAAACGGAAAGTCAATGAAGTGTAACTAATTTACTTTCAATAATCTTACTACTGGACAAAAGAGATCAGAAGTCAGACCGAAAAATTATATTTTTCTCCTGATATCTATCGGGAGAGGTCAGACTTTTAAAATGCAAGTATCTGACAATCAGTATTCTAAGCTAAGCTTATCTGACCTCTGACAGTCAATGAAATTGATGGTCTGACTTCTGACTTCTAAAATGTCCAGTAGTGTATTCAATAATTTATAACGTTAGACGGGTAGCCTAATTTTTAATTGGTAAGTGATAAGTTGTGAATGGTAAGTAATTGTAGGACAAGATTTACCACTCACAACTAAAAATCGCTATCTTGGCGCCATTCTAATAGCACCATCTAATCTTATCGTCTCTGCATTAAGCATTGGATTTTCAATAATAGATTGTGTCATTTTTGCATACTCGGCAGGTTTACCCAATCTTTTTGGGAAAGGTACTTGCGCAGACAAAGAATCATAAGCTTCTTGTGGCAAAGTATCAAAAAGCGGCGTATGAAATAAGCCTGGTGCAATCGTACAACAACGAATACCAGCTCTTGCTAAATCTCTTGCAATGGGTAAAGTCATTCCAACAATTCCACCTTTAGAGGCAGAATAAGCGGCTTGTCCTACCTGACCATCAAAGGCAGCGACACTTGCCGTATTGATAATTACGCCTCGTTCGCCTTCTGCATTCGGTTCATTATTTTGCATGAGTTCCGCACATAATCGCAACACATTAAACGAGCCAATCAAATTGATAGCAATGACCTTTTTGAAAACATCTAAAGGATGTGGTCCATTCTTGCCAACGGTTTTGATACCCGACCCAATTCCTGCACAATTGACACAAATATGTACTGCTCCAAATTCTCTGATGGCTCTTTCTAAAGCTTCTTTGACTTGACCTTCACTCGTTACATCTGTTTTATCAAAAATGACATTTTCTTTGCCTAATTCTGCTACAATGGCTTTCCCCCTATCCATATTTAGGTCCATGATAAGGGCTTTTCCACCCTGTGCGACTATGTTTCTGACGGTCGCTTCTCCTAAACCAGAAGCACCGCCAGTTACTATCGCTACTTTTCCTTTTAATTCCATAAGTTGATTTTATGATATTATTATTTAGTCGGATTAATTAAATATTTTCGACCGCTTTCTTGCTTCGCATAAGCACAAATAGTATCCGGCATAATCGCTTCTTCCAAAGAAATTTCTTTATAAAATTCACTTTTAAAAGTAGTAGTAATTTCGTCTGCTACTCTTTTTTTCATTTGCCCAAATTTTTCTGGTCCTACTCGTTGAATGATAGGAGTAACCAGCCAGCCACCAACGCCCCAATACATGCCATAAGACCGTTTTAAAGTAGTCGGTTGATGACTTAGACCACCATAAATATATACTTGTTTATGAGTTGTTGAACCATAGCGACTGAAAGAAGTAGCTTTCTTTTGTTCTGCTTTTTCCATCGCATCTAAGATATGGTTGACCATTTCGCCACCGCCAATCGCATCAAAGCCTAAAGTAGCCCCTGTTTCCACAATTGCAGCCACCAAATCATCGGAAAAAGTCGGAGAACTTGAGTTACAAATATATTTTGCTCCGATTGATTTTAATAAGTCAACTTGTGCCTCTTTTCTTACGATGTTAATTAATGGAATTCCATCATCTGCACATGCTTTTACCAACATTTGACCAAGGTTAGAGGCGGCTGCGGTATTTATCATAGCCGTATGATTTTCCATTTTCATGGTTTCAATCATGGCCAACACCGTCAATGGATTAACACAAGCTGCTGCAGCTTGTCTTGCGGTTGTGCCATCATTCATTGGCATACATGCCGCCGCAGGTACGCAACGGTATTCTGCATAAGAACTCATGCCAAAAAGAGCGACCATTTTGCCCATCAAATGTTGTGCATCTGCGCCTGCTGCTATGACCCTTCCTGCCCCTTCATTTCCCGCAGGCAAATTCATCCCAAATCGACCTTTATAAGCTGGCAAAAAAGGAGCTGGAATTTTTATGGGTGTCTTTGGTGCTGCATTTGTCCCAAAAATAGCTGCATTCCCTAAAGCTGGAAATCCGATAACTACTGCTACATCAGATGGATTGATTGCCGTTGCTTCTACCTTAACAATCACTTCATGTGCTTTGGGGGTAGGAATGTCAAATTCTTCAATTGAAAGCTGTAAAGTGCCATCTTCTTTGACTAATGTTCTTAATTCTTTTCCCTTGGAAGGGTGACTTATTGTTGTACTCATTGTGAAAATTTAAAATGGTTGTGTTTGAAGTGATTTTTAATAGGATAACTAAAAGATTAGGAGACCAATAAGCCTCCGTCTAATGGAATCACATTCCCTGTCATGAAACTTCCTGCTTTAGAACATAAATAAATGACCAATCCTGCAATGTCTGTTGGTTCGCCAATTCTACCTACTGGATTGGCATTTCCCAAGGCTTCTTTATCAAAATGTTTGGTCATATTACTGGGGAAAAAACCAGGAGCTATAGCATTGACTAAAATCTTTTCTTTGGCTAATTCATGTGCCAAAACCTTCGTTAGATGATTGGCTGCGGCTTTACTGGCATTATAAGAAACAGCAGATAAACCACCATGCGTAATCCCTGCTATGGAACTTATATTGATTACTCGACTAGGGTCGGCTTTAGTTGCGCCTGCTTTTAATAAAGGCAATAAACTTTTGGTTAGAAAAAAGACAGATTTAACATTCAAATCCATGACTTTATCCCAACCTTTCTCTGGGAAACTTTCAATGGGTGCGCCCCAAGTTGCCCCAGAATTATTGATTAAAATATCAATTTGAGTTTCATTTTCACTAAGTTTTGCTGCCAAAGCATCAATATTTTCTACGGCTAACAAATCGGCTGGCAATGCGATACAAGTACCATACTGACTCATTTCTGTTGCGTAAGCAGCGCAAGCATCTACAGACCTGGAACTGATATATACTTTTACGCCAGATTCTACTAAGCCTCTAGTAATCATTGCGCCAATACCTTTCGCACCTCCCGTGACTAGTGCCACTTTTCCTTTTAAACTAAATAAATTTTCTATCATTTTATTGAATTTGTTGCTTAAAAAATTGCCAAATTTCGGTAGCTGCGTTAATATCTTGATTCGTTGTACCTAATATTTTGGGCATTATACTTTTGGTATGTGGAACGGTATGTCCACCACCATTTATTTTATATAAAACTGCTTTTGTCTGACCATCACACCCCCATTTAATTTGCACTACATTGGAGTTGTCTGATGTATTGGAATCCTTTAACTGTATTGGATTAGCTGATTTTAAGCAGTTCTCTAACTTTGTCCAATAAGCCATTGTCTCATCAGAGGATAGAACCGTTCCTCTTGAATCATTTCCCAAAATAGAAACCAATCCGCCATTATAGGGATTCACTTTATCGGCTGTTCCATTCATCAATAGAAGTGGAACAAACTGCCCACTTTTTTGACAATCCAAATTTGCTGCAATCGGTAAATTGGCAGAAATAGCAGCGATTCCATCTATCCAATCAGGAGCTTCTAGTGCTAGCTTAAAGCAAAAATGTCCTCCATTAGAATGCCCAGTAGCAAATATATGTTCAAAGTTGACCTGCAAATTTTCGCTAAGGTAAGTTTCTATTTCTTTTAAAAAAGTAATATCATCAATATTTTTAATATTTGCTTCATAATCGGCAGAACCTCGACAGTCATTCCAATGATTTGCATAACCAGTCGGGTAGACCACTACAAAGCCTTCTTTGTCTGCTAATTGGTCAAATTCATAAGCGGTTTGTTCTCTTACCCCTTCACCTGTACCCGTTGACCCATGCAGCACATAGATAATGCTTTTGTTGCGGATATTTTTAGGTGCGTACCAATGAAAATTCCTAGTTTGATTATTACTTTGTATTGTAGTCGTCGTTAAATCCCCATTCAAATTAGGTAGGTCAACATATTCATTTGTTAAATAAATTTGCTGAAGGATTAGTGCGATTAATAATAGAAATCCAATGAGTCCTATTAATATTTTTAGCCATTTTTTCATTTTATTATAGTTTAAGCGTTTGAACCTCCATCTACAGGCAAAGCAACTCCATTCAAATAACTGGCATCTTCACTACATAACCAGCAAATCGTTCTTGCTACTTCTTCTGGTTTTCCAAAACGCCTCATTGGGACAGATTTTAACATAATTTTCATCAATTCCTCATTATCAGCTATGTAACTATCACCCATCGGCGTTTCGATGACCGTAGGGCAAATAGCATTGACTCGTATACCAAATTTACCGAATTCGTGAGCGGCTGTTTTGGTCATGCCTACTACTGCATGTTTACTTGCCGCATAAGCACCCATTCTAGGGGCTGCGCCGATACCTGCCGCTGATGCTGTATTGATAATATTCCCTCTTTTTTGCCCTTTCATAACTGTTAAAGCAGCTTTCATACAATAAAAAACACCTGTCTGATTAACGGCAATGGTTTTATCCCAATGTTCATTTGTAATCTGGTCAAAAAAGTATAGACCTTGCCCAATACCTGCATTATTTATCATATGGTCTAATTGCCCATAGTTATCTAAACAGGCTTTTATTAATGCTTGAACCTCCTCCCAATTAGCTACATTTGTTTTTACAAAAATAGCTTTGCC
>CAYMSC010000476.1:0-4872 GCA_964392805.1 uncultured Saprospiraceae bacterium | reverse complement strand
TTAGCTAATCGTTCGACTTTAAAGAATCTGCATTTATTTTTATCTTACTACAAAGAATACTTTTTAATCCCACAACAAGTTGGAGTAGGTAGCTGATAATTAGTTACTTATGCTCCTTCTTTGGGGTAACACTTTTGTTTTTTACCATTAAACTTTTTTTATGAAACACTTTCCTGAACTGAAGCTTCCAAAGGAGCTAAGTAAACGCTTTCAAATCCCTATTTTATCTATTCGATATATTTTTGGGATACTATTGGTTGCTTTTGCTTTAAATCTTTCAGCACAAAATGAAACATGGACTGGTAATAGTACTATGCCTAATAATGATTGGACCGATGACACTAATTGGCTGGATGGTTCAGCACCTGTGGGTGGTGTCATAAATGGTGTGTTAAGAATAAATACCGCAACTGGAAATATGCCTCCTAGTAGGAATATTCCTACTAGTATTATGGCTCAACAATTGATTATAGATGCAGACTTTTCGATTCCTGCTATGACGACTATTATTATAGATGCGTCTACGAATAACTTAGGAGTCGCAATTAATAATCCGAGTACATTAACCATTACAACAGATAGTAAATTAGTGGTTAGAAATTCTGGAAATGTGGGCATTGAAGTGGGGTCTGGAGGAACATTAATTGTAAATGATACGCTTATCGTTGATGGTTCTACAGTAAATGGCATAACGGTAGAGACAAACGCTACGCTTACTAATAACATGTCTGCTACACTAATCATAAGAGGTAATGATGGTATAGGAATTGAAAATAATGGGACAATACTTAATGATGGTGAAGTACTTATTACAGACTCGGGGTCGAATGGAATTATGAATGGAGGGTTTGGTAGTTTTACTAATAATGGGATGACCAGAATTTTTAATTCTATTGGACATGGTTTAGACAATGGAGGTAGTGTTACTTTTACTAACGGGGTAGGGGCTACCTTAGCGATTAGTAGAGCAGGTAGAAATGGTATCGACCATGGTCCTGTTGCTGTATTTAATAGTTTTGGACGAATCATTGTAGATAGTACAGGTGTGAATGGTATTGAGATTGCTCAACCTTTTCTTAGTGATGGCGATAGTATTTTAATTGGGACAAACCATCCCCTGACAGGCACAGGCACTGGTGTCGGATGTGCGATTGTTGAAAATGGAATTGAAATTACTAATACTGGCACGCATAATATTATTGGTGGTTCTACTATTTTTATTGGCAGTCCAGATTGTATAATTAATGATAATGGTATTCTAAATAGAGGTGTTTTAATGACTGATAACGATGGAACACTTATTAGAATTAGGTCTGTCTCTACTAGTATTTTAAATGAAGGAATGATTGTAAATAATAAGCCTACAAGTGGTGAAGAACCAGAGAATGATGATGATTGTGTGATTATAGATGTGGATAGTGCTATTATTGCCAATTCAACAGCGGGCAGCTTTTTTAATAGTGGCATTATTCTTACTTCAGCTCCTTTAGGTGCAAATACAGGGTCGACAGCGGGTACATTGGATAATGATGGTTTTATTTCAGATGTAAATGGTGCTTTCTTACCAAATTTGTCTAATCCAAGAGTCCCCAAATCATTATTAGAAAACACAGGTGGTATTTTAGTGGCACCTTATCATGATGTAAATTTTAGTACTCCTTTAACTGATTTTTTAATTACAGGTTTACCTACCCCTTTTGAAAATAAATATGCAGCGGGTAATTTTATGAATGCTACTTTTGACAACACCAATAATGAATTGAGCCTTCTTGGAATATCAACTAGTTTTATCGTACCCTATGAAATTCAAAAAGCAGCTACGGGTGATGTTTGTAATAGACCAGCTACCATGATTACTTTTGATAATGCACCGAGGGAGGAACTCGCTTGTAATAGTCAAATTCAACTATCTTTAAATAGAGATGGTACGGCTACTATTATACCTGATATGATTTTGGAATCTACGCATGCGAACACCGCTGACTTTATTGTAGAAATATTAACGGGTAATAGGGCTGGTACAAATATAGTCGATTGTTCCTATTTGGGGCAGACCGTTGAAGTGATGGTGACTGCACCTGGTATTGATGGTAATCGTTGTTGGGGGAGGGTGACAGTCGAAGATAAATTGGCCCCTATTTTAGCAATTAGAGATACTTTTTTCTATTGTAATCAGGACTACACACCAGAAACACTAGGCTTTCCTATTGGAATGGATGGTTGTGATACGATGGTCACTTATACCTATGTTGATAGTGATGAGGTGCTGACACTTTGTGGTGGGGATCCTTCTAATCCTGATACTTTAAGAATTATTACTAGAACTTTTACTGGACGAGACCAATTTTGGAATAGTTCAACGATTACTCAAACTATCTTTGAGTTGAGACCAACGATTAGTATGGTTATGTTTCCTAATTCTTATACAGGGGCCAATGCTTTGCAATGTAATAGCTCAAATACAGCCACTGAAGTAACAGGAAGACCTTATTTTCTAATTGGCACAGATTCTATTCCTGTGGAGGCCAGTTGCAAATTTGGCTTGAATTTACAAGAGCAAATTTATGATTTGGGGTGTCCAGGCAAAGAACGAATTGAACGAACTTGGACGATAATGGATTGGTGCAATCTAGCTTCTGCTTCGTCTATTGCTTCTAGCACTCAAATAATTGATATTATTGATACGATTCCACCAAGATTCGATTCTATTAGGGCAAGTGATATTGTGATTTTAAGTACTCAATCTCATAAATGTATGGTAACGATTAGACCACCTGCACCGCAGGGTATAGTAGAGACGTGTAGTGGAACAACTTATAGGATTCAAGGGCCATCGGGAACAATTTTTAATGACCCACTAGATTCTTTAACCAATATACCTTTAGATACCTCTATGCTAGAATATATTGTTACAGATAGCTGTGGGAATGAAACTAGAGATACGGTGGTCTTTGTTCTTCAAGATGAAGAAGGACCTTTAGCCCTAGCACAAGAACTGACGATTAACTTAGTGGATGGAGCGGGGAATACATGGGTGTATGCGGAATCATTTGATGCGGGTAGTTTTGATAACTGTTCGATGTTAGATAGTATTTTAATTTCCAAGGATGGGGTGAATTTTTCCGAACAATTAGCTTTTGATTGTGCCGATGTTGGAACGCTTACTTTAACCTTGAAGGTAGTAGATGAAGCAGGAAATTTTGCCTTTGCAACTAGGGAAGTAAACATTTCAGATAATGGTGGATTTTGTGGAATGCCTGCTTGTAATACAGGAATTGTAATAGATACAGCTTTTATGATAATGGATCCTTTAGGTTGTAATTCTACAGATGGCATATTAACCATTAATGCGACTACTAATGGAGCGAATATAGAATATAGTGTGGATAGTGGTTTGACCTATACTTCCTTAAACGTATTTATTAATCAGGATTCTTCGCTAAAACATATTTTTGTCAGAGAAGCAGATAATATAACTTGTATTACGGAATATGTTGACGGACCTATTCAGCCGGGAGGCTGTGATTCTTTCACTGGTCAAGCAGCCATTGCCGGACATATTCAAAACGAAAATGGAGAAACAGTAGAGGATGTAAATATAACTATCGGTGGCTATGAAATGGCTCCTGAAGTGACAGGTGCAGATGGTGCTTTTATGTTTGAAGAAATTCCTTTAGATGGCAACTATATGATTACGCCTGAAAAAAATGATGACCCTATAAATGGGATTACAACCTTTGATATTGTCTTGCTTAGTAAACATATTTTAGGGCTACAATCATTAGATTCTCCTTATAAGTTGATTGCTGCAGATATTAATCACTCTGGAACTATTTCTGCTTACGATATGGTTTTGTTGCGACAGCTAATTTTAGGATTGAAACATGATTTTTCCAATAACACCTCTTGGCGTTTTATTGATGCGACTTATGAATTTTTAGACCCCACTAATCCTTTCGATGAAAATTACCCTGAAGTCTATGAGATTAAGGATTTAGCTGCTGATAGGATGTTCTTAGATTTTGTGGCGGTTAAAGTTGGAGATTTAAATAATACTGCGGCCGTTAACCAATTACAAACAGTAGAAAGCAGAAATACGACTCAAGCTTTGACTATTCAAATTGCCGAGCAAGAGAAAAAAGCAGGGGAGATGGTTACGATTGATTTTAGGGCTAGTAATTTCCAATCTATTTTAGGCTATCAATTTACGCTTGATTTTAATGGGAATGATTTAAAATTTGAGCAAATCAAAATGGGTAAAGAGACAAGTTTTGAAAATTTCAACTTGTCTATGATTCAACGAGGTATTATTACCACTAGTTGGAACAAATCGAAGCCTATTGATTTGGATGAGGATGAGGTGCTATTTAGCCTTGTTTTCGAGGCTAAAAGGGAGATGCGAATTAGTGAAGCGGTAACCATTAGTTCTGATGTAACGATTGCCGAAGCGTATACAGGAACCGAAGAGGTAATCAATGTTCATCTAGAAGTATTTACACCTTATATAACGAGTGAAGGATTTACGCTTTATCAAAATGTACCTAATCCATTTACTGGAGAAACAACCATTGGATTTGAATTGCCAACTGCATCAACTACTACTTTGACCCTATTTGATATGTCTGGTAAAACAGTAATGGTTCAGAAAGGGGAATATGCAAAAGGATATAATCAAATTGTAATAGATGGAAAAGTCTTCGATAAACAGGGTATGTTCTATTATCAATTGGAAACGAATCAAGGAATTGAGACGAAGAAGATGATTTTATTGAAAAGATAGGTAAGCGAGTACACTACTGGACATTTTAGAAGTCAGCAGTCAGACCGTCAATTTCATTGACTGTCAGAAGTCAGACGATATAGGTTTAAAAT
>CAYMSC010000475.1:0-4913 GCA_964392805.1 uncultured Saprospiraceae bacterium | reverse complement strand
TATAATAACATTAATTATTTTTCTTTTACTATTTACCATTTAAAAAACACACCTACATTATAGGACGTATTCGCATAAATAATTCTACCAGAAATTGCGGAACCTAATCCAGCTGCAATTCCCCAGTTTTCTTTGATATTCCAAGCAATTTCAGGAGAAAAACTAAAAAATTCTGCATTATTAGCAAAAATACTAGTACTAGAAGATTCCCCAGAAAGTAAACCATTCCTAAAAGATTTTATCCCAATAAATCTAGCAATCACCGTTAATTTATTATCCAATAGATTTAAGCCCGCTTCAAAGCCGTATCGGAATTCGTCTGAAAATCCATTTGTTCGATTATTAAAACCTACATATACATTAGCATAACCATTCATATTTCCTAATGGAAACCCTGTGCCAGCATCTATTTGAATTATTTGATTAAACTCTCCATCGCCTATTTGCAAGTTGCCTTGTGAACCTCCTGAATCATTCCCTATAGGTAAGCCTAAAGTAACGGTAGCAGCAATTGCAATACCTTTGCCTTTTGTCAAACCATATTTCAAGCTAATATCTGTATCTCCAACACCAATAATAGATTCCCCTTCTGACAAAAGAGCTCCCGTAGTACCCGATATTTCATTATTAAAATAAGACCGGCTGAATAAAGGGGAATAGACAATAGCAGTCAATCGGTCTGTTAAACCAAATTCTCCATAAAAGGTCGTATTAAATAAACCATTCGTTAAATTGGGGTCAATTCTACCTTGGTCTGTAAAATGCGAATTGGCTACCAACCACCATTCAGAAATTTTAATGTAGCCACTTCCCTTTGCTTGTGGCCAGCCACCGCCTGCTTGTAGAGAAAAAGAAAAAAACAAAAGAGATAAAGCTACTAATATAGTTTTCATGATAATTTTTAGTTTGTTTTGATTTATCGTTCTCTGACAAATCCCATGGTCGGTTTGATTTCAATATTTTTTCTGGTTGAAAATGAACCCGTATGAGTGAACCGCAAAGCATGAAGAAGTGTATGCTTCTGAACCGTGAAACGGACAAACTGCTAAGTGGTCAAAAAAATTGGAATCGAATCGACTTTTTTAAGAGATTTGTTAGAGAACCTGATTTATTAAGAACGTGATAAAATCTATTTAAGGATTTAGCAAATAATAACCTACGCATTTGAACTTGTCTTTTTCCCTCATACTGCGTTAAAAATACTCGCCAATGCCCTGCATTGTCTGCGTTTTTTGCCTTGTCTGAGATAAAAAATCCTACGTCAAATTTGCGTAGCTTATTTATTTCTAACTCCCTTATTCAATTTCTCCGTCTCCAACTTTTACTCTAAATGGCTTACAGAAATATAAAATGAAATCGTAATCCATTAAACCAACATTTTCTACTTCATACGTGTGTGCTCCTGAAAAAGTCGTTACTTCTCCAATTTCTAAAGCATCACTAATAGAATTAGGGTTATTTGTAAGATAAATATACAAGCCTGGCAAACCACTAGAAGCTAAATAATTCTCTGCGATTTCTATTGTCAGCGTATTATCATCTTCTGTAATTGTAAAATCTCCTTCCAAATCGTAAAAAGTCGTTGTTCTAATAACTCCAGAACGACTCGCTGGTGCTTCGACCTCTACGGTAACCATACTCACTTCAACCTGCATTTCTTGTGTTAAAACAGAACCATCTTCAAGTGTAGCTTCAGCAGTAATAGTAGTGCTACCTCCTGCTATTGCCGTCGCTAGCCCATTTTGGTTGATGGTCAAAACATCTTCATTTGAACTTTGCCAAGCAACTCTACCTTCTTCTGTTACGCCAATATTATTGGTAAATCGAGCTTCAAATTGAAAAGTTTCTCCTGCAGCAATCGAAGAAGCCTGAGAAGTGATTCTTAAAGTTTCATCTACTCTATCCATGATGATGTCATCTCCTATACAAGCACTAAATAAAAGTGTGCATAAGACCATTAAAATGGTATTTTTCATAATAAAAAAATTTAATAAATTAGGTTTTTTAACTGTTGAGTGAATTTACAGGCACAAATTTAAGCAATAAAAAATGCAAGGTCATCACAAAAAAATCACAGATTAATTTTACTTTACTTTTGTAGCTCTGGAAATAATTTTTGGACTTTTAAGACTCAAAAGTCGTGTTATTTTTCTTTTGAATGGATACAACTTTAGCTCGGTGTTTTCCTGCTAAAAATCGGCGTATAATCTTAGCGGTCTCGGCATTGCCCTTCACCCGTTTTATTACGTCTCGCAAAGAAAATTCCCCACGCATATCTTCTACTTCAATATATCCATAACCCGCATAATGACCTTCTTCTACTAATACTACCGCTTTTTCTGTTTCTGTTCGTCCCGCATCAATCACAAAGAAATCTTCTTCAAAAACTGTTAATAAATATTCAATGGCTTCTTTCACTCTTTCATTATAAATTGTTGGTGTTTCTTTTCCTAAACAAGAACCATGACATTTCTTTACGTGATAATTGAAACAAGGTTTATTACCTGCTTCGATATTACAATGAAAAGCACATAATTCAAAATGATTTAATGCTCTTGTAAGATAACCTTTCGCACTAGCAATTTTAGGATATTCTGCTACAACATTCATCGTTTTTCGCATTTTAGCAGTAGGTTTGGCAATATCCAAACAAATATATCCTTCATCATTCGTAAATTGATGAATAATATAAGGAAAGTCTCGCAACCGTTGGGCACGATTAATAGGTGGTCTAAGTCTTTTTATTTCTACAGATTCATAAAGTAGTGCTACCAGTTCACTCCCTGTAATTTCATAAGAAATGTCGGCTACATATTTTTGCAATTTACTAGCCTTAGGGGTCGTTTTAGCAAAATGCTCCATCACTCGCTTTTTAATATTGATACTTTTACCCACATAAACTACATTCCCTTGCGCATCATGAAAATAATAAACCCCAGCTACTTCGGGCAAATCGTGCAATTGTTCTAAGGTAATATTCTTGGGAAGCCTTGATTCCTTCACGCCCAGATTAATCAAGTCCGTCATTTTCTTGGTACTCTCTTCTTTGGCTAAGATTTTATCAAAAAGAATAATCGTTGCTTCTACATCTCCCATCGCTCTATGTCGATTGCGAAAAGGAATATTAAAATGTCGAATGAGATTGTCTAAACTGTAAGAACCTAAACCGGGAAAGGTATTTCTGGTTAATCGTACTGTACATAACTGTCGGCGACTATAGGTATAGCCCAACCGCTTAAATTCTTCTCGAAGAAATCCATAATCAAATCGAACATTATGGGCAACAAAAATAGCTTTCTCCGTCATCTGCACAATCTTCTTTGCTACCTCATAAAATTTTGGTGCATCTTCCACCATTCCTTGAGTAATTCCCGTCAATCGAGTAATTCCAAAGGGAATAATTGTTTCTGGATTAATCAATGTTTCGTAAGAATCTATTACCTTTTCGCCATCATGCAAAGCTATCGCTATCTCTGTAATTCTATCCCGGTTGGCTCTTCCCCCAGTAGTTTCTATATCGACAATGGCATATAGTTTTCGCATATTTTGTAAGGTTTTCTAAAAGTCCAAGAAGAACGACAAAGATAAACAAAAAAGTTTACAGATATTTAATAAAATATTTTTTGTTTAGAAAATTCATCCTGAATGCCCCCCTATTCTTCAGCAACTATAGACTCCCTATTAAATCATCCATTCTGCTAGAATACGCCATTTTTATTCATTACTTCATACCTCTAAACCTATGGCTATATAGTATTTTTACAGTCAAAACAAACACATACCAACGGGAGCAATGAACAAAATTCATTGCTCCAATCTTCACCTTCATTTATTCAATAACACAAAATGATATCTACTAATAGTTTGCCAAAAAGCTTATTTTTTCTACTATTTACCTTCCTCCTTTTTAATCAATCCTATGGTCAATTAAGTACTAAGCGAGCCCATCTAGAAGTAAGAGCAGGCATTACTACAGGGAGTCCAATCATATTAAAAGATATTCCTACTGATGCTACTGGAAAACCTGGTATTGGGTTAAATGTTGGATTGGAATACACCTATGTTTTCCGTCCAAAGTTCTCTATGACCATTGGCGCAGCTTATGCCAAAAAAGGAAGTAGTTTCTCTTCGCCTGTTAGCGGAAAGTATGATGCCACTAGAGGCGTATTTGGAGAGCGTTTCCCTTTCCCTTTAAGGATTAACTATACAGGAACTGTCGAAGCAGGATTTGATATGACTTATTTAGATTTTCCCATTTTAGCCAATATTCATTTTAAAAAGTGGTGGATTGGTTTAGGCTATCAATATTCCAGAATGTTAGCTGGGACACTAGACGGTTCTGTTGATGTGAAGGCACTCTTATTAAGTTTTAATGACCAAGCCTTTGATGAGTCTGCCAACATAAAAGATTATGATCACTCAGGTATCCTAAAAATAGGTCGTCAATTAAATAGAAGATTTAGTATAGCTATGGACTTTACCGTCAGTGCGCAACAGCTATTAATTGAGGTAGAAGAAGGGTTTAGTAACCCAAGAAATGTGTTTATAAATGTCTTAGTAGGGTATAGATTATTTTAAAGACGAGTGTTTTCCTCGGCTGGAGGGCAGGGCTAATCAGGTCTAATTTTTTTAAATGTTAACTACAACCTCAACTTCAATTTCAATCTCAATCTCAACTTCAACTTTAGCAGATTCTTAAAATAAAATTTGGAATTCCATTAAAACCAACCTGCAACTCAGAAATTTCATTACTCAAGTATAGAGCGTCAGATTGAAAATAGATATTTACTAATTTTTTAATTTGTTTAGAATCCGTTGCTAATTATTTTTTAGCAACGGATTAAGTTAGCAACGGATTTTTATCGCTTTTTTATCTGACGCTCTATAAGTGCTTAGACAACTATTAAAACATT
>CAYMSC010000474.1:0-4934 GCA_964392805.1 uncultured Saprospiraceae bacterium | reverse complement strand
CTTCTTAAAACCAATATATTTCCTATTTTCAATAGGTCTAGCTTAAAGGAATTATAGAAAAGTAATCTTCATATGATTATGAAAAATAGGACATAATAAAATTATTAAAGATATTCATTGGAAGGTACAACCTTCAAATATCGGCAATTTGTAAATTGAGAACATGGTAGAGCAGAAAACATAAAAAATCATAACTTCAAACAGCGTCCCTCAGCGTCAAAAATAGTCGTACACGCTCGCCTCTTTTAAATCATCACCATCACTCAAATATCTTACAAGTCAAAATCGTAAAATCATCAGGAAAGTCCTGTGTCCCTTTAAATTGTTTAATTTCTGCCATTAATTTATCATTGAACTCCTTAGCAGGTAAATGATTGTTTTGGAAAGTAAATTCATTAATCATATCCGCATCTAAAAAATCGCCCTCATTATTTCGCAAATCGGTTAAGCCGTCGGTGTAAGCTAAGAGCGTAGCGTGTCCTTTAATAATGCCTTGACCTATCTCTATATGCGGCAATTCTTCAAAAGAACCTAAGATAGTACAACCTTTTCTTAACAAAACAATCTCATTATTATGGACAAGAATAGGCGGGTTATGCCCTGCATTAATATATTTTAACTCTCTAGTTTTTGTATTGTATTCTGCTACAAAAAAGGTGATGAATTTTTCACTATGGGTGATGCGCAAAACAGATTCATTCAAGGCTTTGACAAAATCATCTAGTGGATATTGTTTGCGTATTAAACTGTGAAAGTTGGCTTGGAAATTTGCCATTAATAAAGCAGCAGCTACTCCTTTTCCAGAAATATCTCCTACACAAAAAGCAATTCGATCTTCATCAAATTGGATAACATCAAAATAATCTCCACCAACACCTAATTGGGGTTTATAAATACTAGAAAATTCATATTTATTTCCATGTGGTAATTCAGCTGGAATGAGCATTCGTTGCATTTCACTTGCCAATTCCATTTCTTTTTTCAGTCGTTCTTGCTCTAATTGGCGTTTGAAAAGTCGCTTATTTTCAATCGCTACTGCTACAATATTTGTTACCGTTGTAATGAACTGCACCTTATTATACATATCCTCGTTCTCTTCAAATCCCCCGATGAAGACATAGGCTAAGGGGGATTTTTTGTGCATCACAGGAATCACTACATCAAATTCTTTTAGTAGTAAATGGTCATCTGCATCTAAATTATGCAAACGGTGGTAGGCAGGTAGACGGTCACTTATGTCTAAGGCTATTAGTCCCTCTGGAATACCTGCAAAAGCTTTGCAAGTCCATTGTTCATGGTCTTTGAAATAAAGGGCTAATTTTTTGATACCCATTTCCCAACTAAGGAAAGAAGTGAACATATCAAAAAGACCACGAGAAGAAACGTTATTATTAATAGCTTGAGTAAGGTTCAACAGACGATTAACTTGCAATTGCTTGAGGTGTAAATCACGCTCAAGTTGCTGAGTACTGGATAATTCTTTTTTTATATCGGTTAATGAAGGCATGGAATGACTTGCTTTTTTTTGTTAGATACTTATTCCTAGGGCCTTTTTGATTTAATCAATATATCATTTGGTGCAAACATAATTAAAAATAATTAATATATTGTAAGGAATCAGTACTTTTATGAAAATAAAATAGGGTGGTCCATAGTGAGGTAAGTTATTTGTCCATATTACAATGGCATGAAGATAGGATTTTAATTGCTTAAATCTGCATAAAGTCTTCTTTTAACACTTTATTGAGTTTTTCAATTAAGAAATCGGCATTTTCTTGGTTGAAAACAATCGGTGGTTTAATTTTTATAACATTATGATAAAGCCCATCTGTACTCATTAATACCCCATGACTTTTCATTCGATTGGCTAAATAGGAAGTTTGTGCTGCGGCAGGTTCGAGCGTCGTCTTATCCTTGATTAATTCAAAACCAAGAAATAAGCCATGCCCTCGGACATCTCCAATAATAGGATGGTCTTGTGCTAATTTGGCTAACGCTGATTTTAAATAATTACCGATATTAAGTGCATTTTCTTGTAATTTTTCTTCTTTAATAATTTTTAAAACTTCCATACCAATAGCACAAGAAACAGGATTCCCTCCAAATGTATTAAAATACTCCATTCCATTGTTGAAGGCATCTGCAATTGCACTAGTCGTTACAACTGCACCAAGTGGATGTCCATTTCCAATAGGCTTTCCCATTGTTACTATATCGGGTACAACGCCTTGTAATTCAAAACCCCAAAAGTGCTCACCTACTCTACCAAAACCCACTTGCACTTCGTCTGCAATACAAACGCCTCCTGCATTTCTTACATGGGCATAAGCCGTTTTTAGATAATTAGGAGGTAATACAATTTGACCGCCACAACTTAAAATAGATTCGCAAAAAAAACCTGCAACGTCCTTTCCTTGTTCCCAATTATTTTCAATTGCTTTTGCAACATGAGCCGCATATTTTTCACCTGCTTTGGAGTCATCCGCTTTAAATTCCCCTCTAAAAGTATCAGGCATTGGAACAATGTGGATATGGTCCGCTTTTCCTTTTCCTCCTGGACTATCAAATTTATAAGAACTAATGTCAATGCAGTTTTGCGTATTTCCATGATACCCCACTTCTACTGCAAGAAAATCAGTTTGATTAGTATACGTTTTTGCCAAGCGCATAGCCAATTCATTCGCCTCGCTTCCAGAATTTACAAAATAACAAACTGATAATGCTGGCGGTAAGGTAGCACAAAGTTGTTCGGCGTATTCCATCAAATTTTTCTGCAAATAGCGCGTGTTAGAATTAAACACAGCAATCTGTTTTTGTGCCGCCCGAACTACTTTAGGATGTTGGTGTCCAACATGTGGCACATTATTAACCGTATCTAAAAATCGCTGCCCTTTTTCATTGTATAAATATTGCATAAACCCTCGCTGCATCCGAAGTGGTTCTTTATAAGAGAGACTTAAATTTGGTCCCAAATGATTTTTTCTAAGCTGCAATAAATCTGTCTTTGAATGTTTTTCGCCACCGACAATATTTTCTGGAATACCTGTTAATAAATTAGGATTTGGACATAAACTTGTCCAAATAGCTTGTTCGTGAGGAAAAGCAACACCAGGAAAATCTCCTTTATAGTCTAACATATCCAAAATAATTTGAAAATGTAGATGAGGTGGCCAATCTCCATTGATCGGTCGAGGTCCAATTGTTGCTATTTGTTGCCCTTTTTTAATAGGCATTCCTACGGTTAACCCCTCTAAAGATTCCATGCCCAAATGCCCATAGAGCGTGTAGAAAGTTAAATCATTGCTGATTGGGTGTTCCAAAATAATAGCAGGCCCATAATCTCTATCCGCTGCATTATTATTAAAGCTATGAATTTTCCCTGCTAGAGGTGCATAAACAGGGGTGCCTGCGACCATAAATACATCTAGCCCTATGTGTAACGTACGCCATTGTGGACCTTCGTTTCCAGCAACCGTAAAAGCGTCAGAAGTATAAATGGGGCGAATTTCCTTGTATTTACCAATGCTAATTTTTACGCCTGCATCCTCCATTATTCTATCCACTAATCGTTCAAACTTAGCGGCATTTTCAAAATTGGGATTATTTCCAAGTTCCAAACTACCGACACCAAAATCTAATACTATTTTGGGGTCATTAACCAAATCAGCCTCGACTATTTTGCCAAAAGTGCCTTTATTTTTTGCTATAAAGTCTAAAAATAGGGCATGTTTAGGGCAGGGCTCATATCCACAGATGGACCGAAAAGTATATTGAGCTAAAACAGGTGAAATATTTCTAAGCTTTTTCAATAAAGCCCATGCAGGTTTAGCACTAATTTGTAAATATGGATTATTAGGTGCGGCTTTTTGATTAATAGCAGAAACGGTTACACTAATTATCAGCCGAGCGGCAATGAGTGGAAAAAGTACTTTACACTCTTTTTCTTCAATAGGGAAAACTTGATGAAATCCTTTGATAATAGTACAAGCGGAATGAAGTGGGTCTTCTTTGCCCATCAACGCATATGCTGCGGCAATAGCAACCTCGTTAATGGTAGATGTATAAACAATATCTCCAAAGTCAATCACGCCAGTGATTTCTGAATGGCTTAAATTAGGCGTGACTAAAACATTATAATCATTGACATCATTATGATTGACACTTTTCCGTAAATTAGCTAAAATAGGCGCTACTTCTCTTTGAAATAATTTTAAAAAATAGTCAATTATTTCCTTTTTTTGGGGTTCGTCAAAAATAGCTAAATGTTCTTGTACCCACATAGCATTGGAGTTATCCCATTTAAAATACCGATGCGCTCCTTGATGGTCAAAATCTTTTAACCCATTACACAAATGCCCACATGCTGAGCCTAGACTTTCTAATAATTTATCGGTATGAGGGTTGACTTTAGCCAATAATTGACCTTCTACCCAAGTCAATAAACGTATGTAAACTTGTTGATTATCTGTTGTTAGAAATTCGGTAATTGCTGCCCCATTTTTATTGGCAATGATGATTGGTAATTGGAAGGATAGGTTTTTTTTTGACAAATGACTTAACGCCTCATTTTGTAATATTAAATTGGATAAACTACGGTTTGTGCTTTCTACTTTTAGTACATATTTTTGTGTTTCATTGGCGGTGATTAAGAAATTTAAGTCTATTTCTCCCGGTAATTGTTTCGCTATTCCTTTGATGCCGAAGAGATCGGCGACTATTTTTTCGGCTTGAGTTAAAGTCATTCTTTTTAATTTAATATGTTCACTAAACGATGAATTCGTTAGATAGAAAATGTATTAGTAGTAAGATAAAAATAAATGCAGATTCTTTAAAGTCGAACGATTAGCTAAAACACTTAAAATGAATCGTTTATTTAACTAATCGTCCGACGAGAATCTCCATTTATTTTTATCGCGTTCCTTAACAATTAATTA
>CAYMSC010000473.1:0-5004 GCA_964392805.1 uncultured Saprospiraceae bacterium | reverse complement strand
ATTTAACTAATCGTCCGACGAGAATCTCCATTTATTTTTATCGCGTTCCTAAGAGGGATGTCTAACAACTATAATTTCCTTAGTTTTGCCGCAAAATTAGAAACTATAGCAATCAATTCAATTAAATGTCTAGAATCTTCCTCACATTTATCTTATTCTTTTATTCCATCATTCTAGCTGCTCAATTTCCACCCGCAGCAAATCAGGAAGGCACTTCAGCTATTCACAAAGACAGTCCTCTTTTTCTCAATTGGGCAAAAGAAGCGCTTATAGAAAGAGGAGAACAAAATATAGCCGATGACTCTTTGAACTTTGCAGAATCTGGAGGGCCATTACAAGCAGTAGGCCCATCAGATGTTCAAGCAGTAAGCCTTGGAGACGGGGGAATAGCAGTACTTACTTTTGAACGGCCTATAACAAATGGAGTTGGAGCTGACTTCGCTGTATTTGAAAATGGTTTTTCCACTATGGGAAGCTATTTTTTAGAATTGGCGTTTGTGGAAGTAAGTTCTGACGGAAATACTTTTGTGCGATTCCCTCCTACTTCTTTAACCGATACAAGTGTACAAGTTACTACTTTTGAAACGATTGACCCAACCAAAATTAATAATCTGGCAGGAAAATACATTGCTAATTATGGAACGCCTTTCGACTTAGTAGAGTTAGCAGAAAATCCAGCTATAGATATTTCAAACATTACGCATGTTAGAATAGTTGATGTAGTTGGTAGTTTAGCAGATAGTTTGGCAACTTTTGATGCGCAAGAAAATAAAATCAATGACCCCTTCCCCACTCCATTCCCAACAGGTGGATTCGATTTAGATGCGGTTGGAGTAATTCATGAAAAAATCAGTACCAACACAGAGGACTTACTCGCATCCGCTCCTATTTTAGTCTATCCAAATCCAATTAATTTAAATGATAATTTACAGGTAGAAATCCCATCTTTTCTTGCAAAAAATAGTATACTTCAAATAGTTGCTCCAAATGGAAATTTGGTTATGCAAAAAACTATTTCTAAAGAAGCGCTTAAAATTCCTTTAACTCACTTGTCAAAGGGTGTATATTGGCTAAAAATTAGTAATTATGAATATTCGACCGTTAAAAAAATTGTGGTATTTGAGTAAAATTTTACCCGTTTTGTTAATAATAATACTCCTATCTTTTTTCAGTTGTAGTGACAAAACACTCATTCCAATAATCAATGAAGGAGACTTTAATAATGGCGTATTTATTACCAATGAAGGACAGTTTCAAGCAGGAAATGCCTCCGTTAGTTTTTATGATTTAGCCAGTAGTAATGTCCAAGAAAAAATATTTAGTACGGTTAACAATCAGCCATTAGGAGACATTCTACAAAGTATGACTATTCAAGGAGACAAAGCCTATTTGGTCCTCAATAATTCTGATAAAATAGAAATTGTCAATATTTCCGATTTTAGTTCGGTTGGAACAATCGAAAATTTAGGTTCACCAAGGCATATACAATTCATTAATGCAGAAAAAGCTTATGTAACTGACCTTTTTAATGAAGCCATTTCGGTGGTTGATTTAAATACAAATCAAGTTATCCAAAAAATTCCAATTAAAGGAGGTTCTACCGAGGAGATGCTATTGATTGGCGACGAATTATTTGTCCCCCGACCCAGTTTATTTAACAATTATAGCAATCAACTTTTTGTCGTCAATACTGTTTTAGATGAAGTGGTGGATAGCATTACCGTTGGTTATAATCCAAGCAATGTTCAATTAGATCGCAATAATCAGCTTTGGGTAATGTGTAATGGAGATGCAGATGTAGCGAATAATTTTGGTGGTTTGTATCGAATTAATCCCGAAACAAAAGCAGTCGATTTAGCCCTTCCATTTACAGATAAAGCAGCGAGTTTTTACCCAAGGTTAGCACTAAACGACAATCGAGATCAACTTTATTTTTTGAAATTAGATATTTTTAGTTTATCTATTGATGCTACTACTTTACCTACAAGCCCTATCATTGAAGCAAATGGAAGAGATTTATATGGTTTAGGTGTTCATCCAAACACCGACCAAATATTTGTAGGTGATTCAGGGAATTTTGTCCAACAAGGAACCGTCACTATCCATGATGAAACAGGCGCAGAATTATCCACTTTCAAAGGAGGCGTTGGTGTCAATGGATTTTATTTTAACTAACTAGTAGTGGGACAAAATAACTTAACATTCTTCTTTAGTCGGAATTTTAGGATAAGTCTCTTAAAGTGAACCGTTTTGTTATCCTAAAATTCCAACAGAATGTAAAGTTATTTTTTTTGCGTCCCTTACCAATAACCAAATATAAATGCCAAGAATTAATTTAGATCGCAATAAGAACCAAGATGCTATGCAATTAGCCGTCTCTCGCTTAAATCATAGATTAGAAAAAATTTATCTAGGCGGTGGGGAAAAACGAATTGCCAAACAACATGCAAAAGGCAAAATGACGGCGCGAGAACGAATCGATTATCTAAAAGATGATGATAGTGATTTTTTAGAAATTGGCGCCTTTGCTGGTTATGAAATGTATCAAAAAGAAGGCGGTTGTCCCGCTGGAGGGACCGTTTTTGGTATCGGTTATGTAGCTGGTCGTCAGTGCATTATGGTGGCAAATGATGCTACCGTAAAAGCTGGTGCCTATTTCCCCATTTCTTGTAAAAAGAATTTAAGAGCGCAAGAAATAGCAATGGAAAATCGACTTCCTATTATTTATTTGGTCGATAGTGCAGGGGCATTTCTCCCGATGCAAGACGAAGTTTTTCCAGACAAAGAACACTTTGGGCGAGTCTTTAGAAATAATGCAAAAATGTCGAGTATGGGCATCCCTCAAATATCCGCCATAATGGGCGATTGCGTAGCAGGGGGCGCTTACTTACCCATCATGTCTGATGAAGCATTAATTGTGGAAGGTACAGGCTCAATATTTTTGGCGGGGCCATATTTGGTAAAGGCAGCTATTGGTGAAATTGTCGACAAGGAAACCCTTGGTGGGGCAATGACTCAAAGTGAGATTTCGGGTGTGACAGATTACAAAATGCCTGATGACCAAACTTGCTTAGATACAATTCGAGAATTGATGGATAAATATGGTGATTTTGAAACCGCAGGGTTTAATCGAGTGGAAGCCAAACCACCGAAGGAAAATCCAGATGAATTATACGAGTTCTTTCCAGAAAGCATGCAACCGTATAAAAGTTTAGAGGTTATCAAAAGGCTAGTCGATGATTCAAAAATCACTCAATATAAAGAAGGCTATGGCAAAACGATTATTTGTGCTTATGCACGAATTGACGGTTGGTCTGTGGGCATCGTTGCCAATAATCGAGAAGTTGTAAAAAATAAAAAGGGCGAAATGCAATTTGGTGGCGTCATTTATTCTGACTCTGCGGATAAAGCGGCTCGATTTATTATGAATTGTAACCAGAAAAAAATTCCACTAGTTTTTTTACATGATGTCACTGGTTTTATGGTTGGCAAGCGGTCTGAACATGGCGGCATTATCAAAGATGGCGCAAAAATGGTGAATGCGGTCGCTAATTCTACGGTGCCAAAGTTTAGTATTGTCATGGGTAATTCCTATGGGGCTGGTAACTATGCAATGTGCGGAAAAGCATATGACCCAAGATTAATTGTCGCTTGGCCTACCGCAAAAATTGCGGTGATGGGTGGTACACAAGCTGCAAAAGTGCTGATGCAAATACAAGTTGCCTCGATGAAAAAGAAAGGGGAAGCCCCCTCCGATGCTGACCAAAAGGCACTTTTTGATACTATAAAATCTCGCTATGATGAGCAAACCTCTCCGTATTATGCCGCTGCAAGGTTATGGGTGGATGCTATTATCGACCCTAAGGAAACTAGAAAAGTAATTTCTATGGGTATTGAAGCAGCTAATCATTCGCCCGTAGCACCTTTTAATCCAGGCGTCATTCAAACTTAAAAATGGTGAGTTGTGAATGCTTATCCATATCTTAAATCTATCTTTCGAGCATAGAACTGTCGATATTAATAGGGAAAGCTTATCTGTTTTTTAGTGATTTACTATAATCTATTACATCTTTTAAATGACCTTTCATAGCAGTTGCTGCTAATTCAGGTTCTTGATTAACAATATGCTTAAGCAGTATTTTATGTTCTTCCAGTGACCGATAAAATCGACCATCTTTACAAACATCTAGTTTTGTAAAATTCTTAACAATATCTGGAGTAATAACTAGCATTAAGGATTTTAATACATTATTTTTTGCTGCCTCTGCAATTTTCAAATGAAATAATAAATCTTCTTCTACAGCAGGTAATCCAGTTTTCACTTTAGCCTCATAGTCATCTAAGGCGGTCTTCATCTTGATAATATCTTCCGTCGTTCTTCTTTGAGCAGCAAATCTTGCTGTTTCTGTTTCCAGTAATACCCTAGTTTCTACTAAAGCATCAAAATCATTATTATCTATTTCCAGAATATCTGTTATTAGACCTTCTATTGCCGTAATCCCGAGTCCTTCTACAAAAGTGCCACTTTGAGGTAATGTCTTTAGGATACCATAAAATTCTAATTTTGAAATAGCATCTCGTACATGTGTTCGACTTACATTTAGATGATTTGCCAATTTTCGTTCAGATGGTAGACGATCTCCTGGATTTAAATCTCCAGATTGAATCATGATTCTTATTCGCTTTATAATCTTATCTACTAGTGTCTCCTCCTTTGTTTCTAATCTGTTTTGAATCATAAATTTACTATAAATTTTGTGGTATTTTTAATTGGTCAACCAATTAAAAACAAAAATAGAATAATAAATTGGTTGCCCAAATATAAATTAAGTTTTTCTCTTTTTTTTAAAAAAAAGAAGGCGTATATCGAATAAAAAGCAGACAAATCTTCTCTTTTTACTGAAAATTGGAATTTTAAATATAATTATTGGGTTAGACTAATTAACTTAAGAGCATGTTTAAATTTTCATGATTGAGCGAAAGTGAGCAAATTTTATTTTGTAG
>CAYMSC010000472.1:2377-5015 GCA_964392805.1 uncultured Saprospiraceae bacterium | reverse complement strand
AGAAACAGCGATAAATACTTGGCTCAATTTAGCTTCTCGCTGATATTGTCGATTCGTATTTTCATCCAATAGAGAACCTAAAAAAGTTTGGCCGGGTAATATTTCGGAAAAGGTACGTTCTATTATCGCCATACTATGTGGAATATCTGTTGGTGCTATTTTTACCAAAAGGTAATTTGGACTAAAGTCATCATTAATGACCATCGTACCGATGTTTTTTACCGTCTATTTCGATTTTTGCTGACCCATTCGCCCAACGAGTACTCGCTTTAATTTCAGGCAATGCTTCTTTCAAAGTAGGAACTACTGGGCATGCCATTGGAGTATCAAACTCAACACCTTCTGGACGGTTAGTTTTATAGTAAAGTTGATATAACTCTTCCTTATTGGTATGAAATTGGTCATAGGAAAATTCTCGTAAAGCCGTAGAAAACAACAATACACTTATGGCGATAGCTAGAGACAAACCTAGTATATTAATTCCATTAAAAAAACGATGTTTTTTCAGATTTCGAAGCGCTATTTTGAACTGATTTTTTAGCATTTTAATAAATAATTATGCTTTGATAATAAAATCTATTGTTGTAGATAACAAAAGTGTTGAGCAAATAGTCGATATTGTTAAACATTTATGTTTTAGTCATCACTTAGATGCATTAACGATTCATTAAATCGAAAATTAAGTCATTTGAATTGTACTTTTTCATAGGTTAAATTTTTAAGTTAAGAAATACTTAAATGTAAATATTTAATTGCTTACTATCTTAATTTCAATGCGTATGCCAAACTTTTAATTAACTGATAATCAGTTTTTTATAAAAAATATAAGGAAAAGTAAATGAAAAATTATGTCCGAATATGGTCAGTTTGTGTTCGATTTTGGACGTTATATCAACAGAGATTATAAAGACTATAAGCGACAAAAGGCTAATTGGAAACAATATTTTAGGACATTAATGGAGAACTAGCATGGTTCTTGCATTTTGTTTAAGTAAACTCCCCACAATATTAATACGTCTTTAAAACTTATCTTAATTCTTAGAATGGAGATGAGCTAAATCAACTAAATTCTAATTAAGGCGAGAAGCAGTTAAACTTCTAATTATAAGGACAATTGTAATGTCTGGACGAAGCCTACTATTTAGTACCGCATAGTTGCAGTGCGTATTATCCCCATCCTTCATTTTTAATTACAGTCAAAGAGTTATCAGATAGATAATAATTAATTAGAGAGATGAATTTTCTACAAAATTTACGCTATATCTACTCATTTGGAGTTAAACAGGAGCATAGTTCGTCTGAAAAAAGGGATATTATTTATACCAATCAGGCTATTTTTGTGCTATTGATTAGCTCTATCTGTATTATGACAGCAAACTTTTTTGCTAGTTGTTATTTGCGTATGATAGTTCCTTTGTTGTCCTTTAGTGGACTATGGTTGGCCTTTTATTATCAGTCAAAATTTGAGTTTGATAAAGCTAAATTTTTGACTATTTTATTTCCGTTCTTGGCAGCCATTTTTTCTACAGTTTTATTTGGTCCATTAGCCAAAACCCAATTTTATTTAGGTGCGACATTAGTACTGGGACTTATTCTTTTCCATCAGTGGAAGTCCCATTTAGTCCTTTTTGGCATTCATCTAATCGCCATTCCAGGATTGCAATATTTTATATTAAAAAATCCACCAATTTTCGTTGGCCAAGATTCTTATTATTTAGGCGTATTTAATTTGGCGTTTATCGCTATTTGTATATTTATTACACTTGCCCAATTCAAAGTCCATTACAATAAGTACGAAGTGAAAATCAATGATTTATTAATTTCTCTTCAAGAAAAATCGGCTAAATTGGAATTGCAGAATGGGCAAATAGAAAAGCAGGCATTGAAGCTTACAGAAATTAATGAGTTTTTGGAAAAAGAAATGGCAGAGAAGGAAATTGTGCAGAAACAATTATTAAATTCTAATGAAGAATTAGAGCGTTTTGCCTATGTCGCTTCTCATGATTTAAAAGAACCTTTACGTACTATTGGAAGTTTTACACAAATTCTTCAACGACAATTAGAACCTACCGCACCAGAAGAGTCAAAAGAATATTTTCATTTTGTGATTGACGGCGTGAAACGAATGTCTTATTTATTAGAAGATTTATTGGCACTTTCTCGTTTAAATCGAGAATTTGCGGTTGCGCCTATTAATCTAAATAACATTGTTGAAATCATTAACCTTAATCTTCGAAGTCTTATTGCTGCCAATGATGGAAAGTTAGTGATAAAAGAAGAATTACCTACGATTAATGGAAACAGAACCCAAATTTCTCAATTGCTACAAAACTTAATTTCTAATGGCTTCAAATTTAAAGGAGAAACCCCTTCTTTAGTTGAAGTTTCTTGTCGTGCATTTGATAATTATTACGAATTTCAAATCAGGGATAATGGGATTGGTATCTCTAAAAAATACCAAGAACAAATTTTCATTATTTTCAAACGACTTCATACACGAGATAAATACGAGGGTACGGGAATTGGTTTAGCTATTTGTAAAAAAGTAGTGAAAAATCATGGTGGTAAAATATGGATAGAATCCGAAGAAGGGAAAGGAACGACTATGTTTTTTACGATAAGAAAATTAAATAATAAT
>CAYMSC010000472.1:0-2277 GCA_964392805.1 uncultured Saprospiraceae bacterium | reverse complement strand
AATTTATTAACTTATTTTACGCCCTCATTTATTTTGGCAAATGAATCATGCCTAATCTTACCAAAAAGTAGTAGTTTTAACCTTTGATTGTAAGTGAACGAATAATAACTGCTAAAACCTCTAATCCTTATTTTTAATGGCTTTAAAATATTGGATATCTGCTATCCGGCTTCGTACTTTACCACTTGCAGTAGCGAGTATTGGTATGGGTAGTTTTTTAGCAGCAAAAGATAATCTTTTTGATATAAATGTATTTGCCTTGGCTGCTTTGACTGCCATCTGTTTACAAATTTTATCCAATTTAGCGAATGATTATGGAGACACCGTTCACGGAGCGGATAGTAAAGAACGAGCAGGACCAAAACGAGCCGTTCAAACTGGAGATATTAGCAAAAAGGCAATGAAAAGGGCAATGATATTGCTAAGTGTCTTGTCTCTAATTTCAGGTCTTTGCCTCTTATATTATGCGATTAATTCTCGTCAAGATTTTCTTATTTTCTTAGGGATTGGGATTGCGGCTATCATTGCGGCTATTACTTATACGAGCGGTGCATTTCCCTATGGCTATCGTGGATTGGGAGATATTTTTGTCTTACTATTTTTTGGTTGGGTAGCTACATTGGCGACTTATTATTTACACACCCATATTTTTGTCCCTAACTATTTTTTACCCGCCACTGCACTTGGCTTATTAACCGTTGGCGTAATTAATGTCAATAATGTCAGAGATATTAAATCTGATAAATTGGCAGGAAAATATTCTATTCCTGTGCGATTGGGCAGAGAAAAAGCAGTCCTTTATCATTGGTCTTTATTAATTGGCGCATTGGTTTTAGCCACCATTTTTGTTTTTCAAAATTTTACAGGATGGCAACAATTTTTGTTTTTATTAAGTGCCCCTTTTTTATGGATAAACGGCCGAGCAGTACAAACTAAAAAAGAAGCGATGGAATTGGACCCTTATCTGAAACAAATGGCGATTGCTACGGTGATTTTTGTGGTGACTTTTGGTATTGGGCAGTTGCTTTAATAGAGGTGTAGAGGTACAAAGGTGTAAGGGTAAAGAGTAGGGCTAATTAGTTGAAATTGAAGTTGAAGTTGAATTTGACATTAAAAAAATTTTTCACCCCAAAAGCCCCTTTTCACGCACGAAGCATGAAGAAGTGTAAGCTTCTGAACCGAAGGACGGGATGCCAAGTGCGTGATTCAGTAAAAAGTGTACGGTAGTGAGATAAAACAAAATAAACATATGAAATTAACAACTATTCCTACTTTTCAACAAGTTGAAACAATACATAATCGTATTAAACCTTTTATCAATCAAACTCCTGTGTTGAGTTCGACGGCGATTAATGAAATGAGTGGCTGTGAAATATATTTTAAATGTGAAAATTTTCAGAAAGTGGGTGCTTTTAAAATGAGGGGTGCAGCTAATGCACTTTTAGCATTAAGTGAGGAAGAAAAAAACAAAGGGGTTGCAACTCATTCCTCTGGAAATCATGCCCAAGCAGTCGCATTATCCGCTAAAAATCATAAGGTGAAAGCTTATATAGTAATGCCAGAAAATGCCCCAGCCATCAAGCGGGCAGCTACTGCTGGATATGGTGCAGAGATTATTACCTGTGCATCCACTTTAGAAGCAAGGGAAAGCACTTTGAATAAGGTGGTAGAAAAAACTGGGGCGACCTTTCTACACCCCTATAATAATTACGATGTGATAGGAGGGCAAGCAACCTGTGCGAAAGAATTAATCGAGGAAATCCAAGATTTACAAGTTGTCATGGCGCCAGTAGGAGGAGGTGGATTGATGAGTGGTACCGCCATCAGCACAAAAGCATTATTGCCCAATGCACAAATTATTGGGGCGGAACCCAAATGGGCAGATGATGCTTTCCGTTCTTTCAAAAGTGGGAAAATGCAATATAATACACGAGTCGATACGATTGCTGACGGTCTCCGAACAAATCTCGGCGCCTATACTTTTGAGATTATTACCCAATTCGTAGATGATATTATCACCGTTTCCGAAGAAGAAATTGTAGCCGCTATGCGAATTATTTGGGAACGTATGAAGATTATTATTGAGCCAAGCTGCGCCGTACCTTTTGCCGCTTTATTACAACAAAAGGAGCGATTTGCAGGTAAAAAAGTAGGAATTATTATTACGGGCGGAAATGTAGATGTGAACAATTTGCCTTTTTAAGTTATCAGACAAAATTAAGTTAGTAACGGCAAAACAATAACTTGAACATCTAGGACGGCTTCTTTTGATCCTAT
>CAYMSC010000471.1:0-5016 GCA_964392805.1 uncultured Saprospiraceae bacterium | reverse complement strand
GTATAAATAAAAAATACAACGAATAATTGAAGGACAAGGAATTTTTATTACTTTTTTACCTGACGCACTAGTTATGGATTAAAAATTGAACATTTAGAAAAAAATTAATTAATACCCTCGTCGCTCCAACAACCATTCTTGCAATGCAATTCCAGTAGCTTGTGGCCAAGACTTAGCCTTCGCAATCGGCACAATTTTATAATCTGCAATTTCTACTTTATCAATATTAATCGGTCCTGATGCCTTGACATGATAAATCATAATAATTTGATTCATTCGCTCAAAGGTAAAATGCCCTCTAAAAGAAACAATTTCTGCATCTAATCCTGTTTCTTCTTTTACCTCTCGCAGTACTGCCTTTGCAGGATGTTCGTGTTTTTCCAAAAAACCGGTCACCAAAGCATACCAAGTTGGAGGCCAACCTACATTTTGTACCAATACTATCGTATCATCCTCATATTCTACAATCGCGCCAACCACAGGAGTCGGATTTTCATAATGGACAAAATTACACGCCTTATTCGTGCAACCAAGATAATTTTCTTCGTTGATAGCTAATGGCGAAGTGCAAGTTGGGCAGTAATTAAATTTCATATTAAAACTAGTTTAAACTATATGATTTCCAAAAGTAGTATTTTTATACTAAATTAGGCAATCAGCCAGAAAATTAATAGTGCTCTGTATAAAAATAAAATCTGCATAAAAAATTTCATCATATGCCCAATTGGCAGATTTATGAATTTTAATTTATGTTTCACCTCTAAGATTTCTATCACTTTTTAGTTCCAAAGTCCCTCTCCTCAAACATTAAGAATTAATTAACGCTTGCTCGCCGACGATTAGCAGACGCTAAGACCTACCTTTTCGTTTTTAATTTTAAATTTGTGCAGCTTCTTTTGAAAAATCATTCAAAACAAGCTTCCTTTTTATCTATAACAATTTAGCATGAAATTTTTTTATACAAACTTATTTTTACTTTTCTCTGTTTTTGCCTTCGGACAAACACCAACAGTTGATACGTCAAAAGTTTATCCACTCGTTGAATATATGCCTATGGTATCCAATTGTGCAGCATGGGATACTACCCTCCAAGCACAGCGACAATGTTCACAAGATGTCCTACTAAAATTCATTTATTCGAATGTCAATTACCCCGATACCGCTCGTATGCAAGGAATAGAAGGAACGGTCGTTATCAGTTTTGTAGTAAGTCCAGATAGTTTAATTAGTGATGCTAAGGTAGTTAGAGATATAGGTGGTGGTTGTGGAGATGCCGCGTTACAAGTCATTAATGCCTTAAATCCGCTAGGGTTAAAATGGGCTCCAGGAAAACAAAACGGCGTTCCTGTTAAGGTGAGCATGAATATTCCTATCAAATTTAAAATCAAAGAAATACCTCCTTACGATATTATTCAAGGAGATACGGTTTATAACACATTCGATAAAGCCCTAAGCTTTAAAGGGGGAGCCGATGCCATGACAGCATTTGTAGCTAAAAATTTAAAATACCCTGCCGCTGGCAATGATAGTTGTTCCATTGGAACAATACAAATAAAAACATTGGTAGACAAAGATGGTACAGTTGAAGTTATGGAAATGAATGATTTTAGCAACTTAGGCGTGAGTTTTCAATTTGAAGCAATTAGTGTCGTTAATGCCACTGCTACTCAATGGGAAATTGCGGAATATAAAGGGCTAAAAGTACCTGCTGCCCATTCAATACGGGTAGATTTTAAACCAACTAGTGCTGCCTGTTCAACTACTATCACGAACTTTGACAAGGCTCAGCAAATTGCCGTTGAAGGAAGTAATTTATACAATTCGGGTCAACAAGAAGCAGGCATTGCAAAGTTATCAGAAGCCATTGCCTTATTTCCTAATAATGCGGAATTTTTAAATGCTCGTGGCAATGCTTATTTAGATAGGCATAACTATATAGGAGCTTGTGAAGATTTGACGAAAGTGAAAGATATTTTGTTAGTTACTTGGGTCGATAATTTATTGCCTGTTATTTGTAAGCAGGCGGAAGAGAAGTAATCGTAAGATTGCGTGATTGAGCAGCCTATTTCAATCACGCAATCCTAACTGTTTAAAAAGTCTCAATAGGATTAGTCAAAAGTTACTTATTCGCAAAAAACGGTTGCCGATAATTCCGTTTGCACATCGTTTGATACATCGCATTCGCCATTGCGTCAAAAATCAGCACTAGCACAAAGCATTTAAACCTCTACGCTCTTTTCTTGTTTATTCCCTACGATTATAAAAATTATTAAACAATCCTACTACCTTTGCAAAAAAGTATAACTCGTACGAATGAATCAAGCAACAAGTAATCAATTATCTATGGAGGATCCGACTGCGGAAGACCGCAAAAAAGACCATATTGAATTAGCGTTTAAATCACAAATTGGCATCGACCGATTAGATAAACGTTTTGATTATGAGCCTTTATTTGCTGCTCATCCAGTCAAAGGTGCACCCTATGGAGCTATTCCTTTTTTGGGTAAAAACATGCAAGCACCTGTTTGGGTATCTAGTATGACAGGCGGTACAAAAATGGCGAATACAATCAATCACAACTTAGCAAAAGTTTGTCGAGCGTTTGGCATGGGCATGGGCTTAGGGTCTTGTCGGGCTTTATTATATAGTAATGAATACCTAAAAGATTTTGCGGTTCGACCTTTAATCGGAGATAATTTACCGCTTTACGCAAATTTGGGTATCGCTCAACTGGAACAACTAATTGACCAAAATGAACTATATCGCATTACCCATTTATTAGATAAGTTAGCAGCAGATGGTTTAATCATTCATATCAATCCTTTTCAAGAATGGATGCAACCAGAGGGAGATAGATACACCAAATCACCATTGGAAACGATTCGCACTATTTTAGATAAAATGGACATTAAAGTAATTGTAAAAGAAGTGGGTCAAGGCATGGGCTATCAAAGTCTGAAAGCTTTATTGCAATTACCACTAGAAGCAGTAGATTTTGCGGCAAGTGGCGGCACTAATTTTTCGATGGTCGAGCTATTAAGAAGTGATACCACACAACAGGAAGCCTATGATAATTTAGCCCATGTAGGACATTCTGCCTCCGCTATGGTGAATGATTGTAATCAAATCAAAGTGGAGTTAGGAGATAAACTATTGTGCAAACAACTCATTATTTCGGGTGGAGTCAAAAATTTTTTAGATGGTTATTATTTAATCGAAAAAGCCAATTTTTCAGCTATTTATGGGCAAGCATCTGGTTTCTTAAAGCATGCGCAAGGTGATTATGAAGTGCTTTACCAACATGTTGAACGGCAGATAGAGGGCTTAAAATTGGCGAAGGCTTATTTGAAGGTTAGATAAAATAAAAGAGACTAGATGCTATTGAGGCTGCCTCATAAGTCCCCAAATATAGATTTCGGTCTACCTAATAGAAAAATAAAAATTCCTAATAATCTAATTGAAATGAATACTATTTTTTCTATTTGGTAAAGGAGCATATAAATGCTCCATCTTTTGAGACAGCCTCCAGAATTAATAAATATGAAACAAGAAAAAACAATATCCGGCTTTTCAAAACTATCCAAAAGAGGAAAAATAAAATGGATAGTGCAAAATTTCTTCACCGATCCAGAAGTAGTCGCTAAGGAATTGAAAAGTTATTGGTTGAAAAATGAAGATCAACAAAAAATCATTGATGGGTTTAGTGAAAATACCATTAGTAATTTTTATTTGCCCTATGGAGTGGCACCAAATTTCCAAATTAATGGGGAGACTTATGTGATACCAATGGTAACGGAAGAAAGTTCTGTGGTCGCCGCCGTTTCTAAAGCTGCTAAGTTTTGGATGAATAGAGGTGGATTTAAAGCGGAGATTTTAGGAACAAAAAAAGTCGGTCAATTACATTTTTCGTGGAAAGGAGACGTAGAGAAATTAAGAACAGTTTTTGCAGAATTGACCAAACAATTAAAGGTGGATGCCCAAAGCATCACTGCTAATATGGAAAAAAGAGGCGGAGGGATTCAAGAAATAGAACTCGTCGATTTTACCGATACGGAAGCTGATTACTATCAACTTCGCTGCAATTTTGAGACTTGTGATTCGATGGGAGCCAATTTTATTAATTCTTGTTTAGAATCATTTGGTCAGACGCTTACTCACTTTATCGCCACTAATCCCATTTTTTCCCAAACAGAAAAAGAGGTTATTATCATCATGGCAATTTTATCCAATTATACGCCAGAATGTGTAGTACGTGCGTCGGTCACTTGTCCAGTTAAAGACTTAGGCAAATTTGGGGAGATAGATGCGGAAACTTTCGCTTTCAAATTTTATAAAGCCATTCGCATCGCTGAAATTGACCCTTATCGAGCAACCACCAATAATAAAGGAATTTTTAACGGAATAGATGCCGTAGTTATGGCAACGGGCAATGATTTTAGAGCCATCGAAGCAGGCGGACATACCTACGCCGCCAAAGATGGGCAATACCGTAGTTTGAGTCATTGTAGTATTGAAGATGGGCAATTCAAATTCTGGTTAGATGTCCCATTAGCATTGGGAACAGTAGGAGGATTGACTAAATTACACCCAGTCGCCAAACGTTCTTTAGAGTTATTGGGCAATCCTTCTGCCCAAAATTTAATGGAAATTATAGGCGTTGCAGGCTTAGCCCAAAATTTTGCAGCCGTTCGGTCCTTGGTCACGACGGGTATTCAGAAAGGGCATATGAAAATGCACCTTATTAATATCTTAAATCAATTGGAAGCCTCTGAAAAAGAGATAAAAGAAGCGATGGTTTATTTTAAAGATAAAGTGGTTTCTTTTTCTGCTGTGCGGGAGTTTATTGAGTTATTTCGGAAAAAGAATGTAGAGAATGGGGATAAATTAAGTGTGTCGGTATAGGCGATTATAAATAATAATAGAGCGTCAGGTAAAAAATTGATATTGTTAATTTTAATAATAAATCTAAAAATCGGAATAAAATATCGAAATCCTCCCCCTAACCCCCTCCAAAGG
>CAYMSC010000470.1:0-5025 GCA_964392805.1 uncultured Saprospiraceae bacterium | reverse complement strand
ATTGGATAATATAAAATTATCCAATGATTAAGGTCATACTAATCAGCCAATATTAAAGGCGCTTCCTCATTAATCACATCTTCAAGTCTTACACCGTGAATCCGTCGATTTAAACCACAGCTATTTAAAAAAGGACTTTCGAATACCTTTGCATTGGCTTCGTCCAATAATCTTGAACGACTTTCTAACCACTGCTGTTGTTGTGTTCCATAGCAATAGAGGGTTGATCTATGTAAATCATTGGCTTTCCCCCAATGTTGAGTGTATTCAATTTGTTCAAGTCGAAGCCGAGCCCAGAATTTTTCTAAAAATTGTCTAGTCCTTTTAGATTGGATACCATCTATTTCAAAAATACAAGTCATAGGAAAACGAGTAAATGCCATCGTTGCTTTTGACCCTTTTACGTATCGTAAAGAAATAACAGCCGCTATCGGTCCTAATTCTTCTATCAAATGATTGTAAATAGTTAGTACTTTCTCAGTATTCTCCAACGGCACACCAATAGCTGCACTTGTTACTTTTCCCAAGAGTCTTGTATTCTTAAAAATTTCACCTAAAGTACCAACTAATGAGCGTTCATAAGGTTTATAATTATTTTTCATTAAAAAAGAAACTACAAGAGGAATAGTCGAAGGTATCTTATCCGTAATTGCGCCTATAAAATGAGGCATGTCTTGACTCCAATCTGTTCCAGGATTTTCTGGTGGGATAAAACGATTCTCCTTTTTGTAAAGCTGTTTAGACATTGCTTTTATGTAAGTCGTTTTTCTTTTATAAGGGTCAATGTATACTTGAAGATGGAAAGGGTCACCATCTGGAAAAGGAAAAAAATCTGAAAAATCTAAAGATTCTATCGCTTTTTTCACTTTATTAGTCTCGAAAACATCTTGGATAACTTCTAGATGAAAAATATCCGTTGCCTCAACCAAAACGCCATGAATAATACCAAAGCTGCCAAAACTAACCAAGGCATCATTAAACAAGGTATCATTCTTAATAGACTTTGCATTAATAGCTTTGGCAAAATCAGGTGTCGTAATCGGGTCTGTTGCTCTTTCTAAATAATAATTATGTCCATCGCCAGCTATAATATGTAAGCCTACTACAAAATCTTGGACTGCTCCAAAGTTAAAAGTAGATCCATGCGTTCCTGTGGAAATGGCACCAGCAATCGTTTGTCCGTTGCTAGCGCCAGATGTTTTAAGGGATTTATTTTTAGCTTTTAAAATATCATTGATTTCTTGGATAGCACAACCGCATTGTACAAACAATAAGTTATTTTTATCTCTAGCAAAATCTTCTGCAATAATCATATCTCCTAATTCAAAGTGCAAGTTCAATGGCTTAGTATTTATCATTCGTCCATCTGTATGTGGAGCTTTAGATAAGGACCATCGACTACCATAAGCACGCAAACGAACTCCATCCTGAATAGCTTCATTAACTAACTGTTGCAAAGTGTCTACAGTATCATTATATCGTTCCAAAGGCGTTCCAAAACTTTGAGGTTCATTCCAAATATCAAAAATATCTTCAATGGGTAAATTATAGTTTTGATGCGCATTGGTAAATCGCCTTTTGTCTAATTTTTTTTTAATAGCCATAATTTTAGTTTTTTGAGATATTAGAATCTCCTCCAATTACTCCTCCACTCGGACAAGGTTTACCACAAGTCCATGTTACTTTAGCAGGTTTCCAAAACCCCAAAGTCAGTACATTTAAGAGCGAATGGCCAAAATTGGAATGAAATTGTACTTCCTGTAAATATTGGTCGGGGCAATTATTGACAATGATTTTATCTTGTCTTAATCCCCAAACCACCTTATTTACTTTTTGCTCCTGCGGGTCGGTAGAAGTAGGTTTGTTTACCGCTACTTTATAGTGGTAACAGTTCGTAAAGAGGAATAGGGTTATAATTCCCAATAGCTTAATTATATTTTTAAGTCTTAACATTATTGCTATAATTTGGTGTTAGTCCAATTAATTCTGGTTTCTAAACCACTATTCCTTCATTATATCTTAGGAAAGAATGCGGGTTATCCATAGCGGCAACCACTTTTGAAGAACTCGATAAAGTCTCTGATGAATTATTGATATTAGGATTAAAAGCTTTCTTTGCTTCCTCATATCCTTTTTCTAATCTACTAGCTATTTGTTCTTTGCTAAAATCCAAAGTGGTTCCTATAAATCCCTCTGGTTGAATAATTTCATAGTAAAACTTTCGATATTTTTTACCATTTCTTGGGTTGGTAAAATCAAAATCACAACCGAGAAGAGCATCCTTCTGCGCTTTTTCAAAAGCTAGGACTAAATCGTTAATTCGTGTAAATTCTCGAATATCATTGATGAAAATTTCATTCAAGGTAATATCTACCAAGGCTCTATAGGCAACATTTAAAAAGTTTTGCTTTGGTCGCTTTTTAGCTTCTAGCGCTCCACTATGATTATTAATGATGACCACAAAATAATCTGTATCTGATTCATTTCTTTCATTAATATCCTTAATAATATCTCCTAAAGGAGAGACATTTCTAATGCCTCCGTCTACTAGATTATGGTGTTTCCGAAGATTTCCATTTTCATCTTTGGATGCTACATTATCTACGGGATTCCAAATAACTGGCATTGCAGCAGAAGCTAACACCGCCTTTGATAATTGCTGGTTATCTTTAAAATCACTATGCTTTACGGTGTGGTATTCTCCAGTGTCCAAACTCACATATCCAACCCGAAGTAAGGTATCTTTAATTTCTTTTAAGTCAATTAGTTCTTCCAAACGTTGTTGTAAAGGCTCATTGGAAGCAAAAGCTTCTATATCCACAATCTTATCTATCACTTCTTTGCCAAGTTTGGAGCGTCCTTTTTTAGTAAATAGTCTAAAAAGGTTCTTCAGTTTAACCTTTGGTAAAAATTTTTGTAAAGCCCCTTTTCTTGCTTGGATTTTCCCTTTTACTACTTCGACAAAATCAGAGGTCCAAATTCGTTCGGGATGCCCCGCAATCTCTTCTTCCCATAATTTGACCAATTCAGGAAATTTATTCATCGCCACCATGACCGCATTCAAACTGCCCGCTGAAATACCTGCGATGTAATCAAATTTCACTTTATGTCCAGGAATGTACTTTTTTCCAATATTAAGCCCGTTTTCAAAAATATATTTTAAAGCGCCAATTTGGAAAGCACCTTTTGCACCTCCACCACTAAGAACGAGAATCAATTTTTGTTTTTTCATTTTTTTGAGTTTATCGAAAATGTTAGATAATTCCTCAAAAGAGGATAATCAATCATAGCATTTCATAAATCCGTGGCAAAAATATTTACCACGGATTGTAGATTTTTGGATATTTTCAATCTGATACTTTAATTAGGGAGGGTCTCACACGTAAAATGCTAAAACCATTTTCGATTTCATTTCTCCTTCCGAAACAGGCCCAATTAAATACAATTCTAAAGTACCTACACCGCTCTATTACTAGCCAATAACCCTGCCCCATAGGTAGTATCATATCCTGGACTGCCCAAATCACGAGCCGTTCGCATCAATTGACGTTTTATCCATGCAGGAGAAGCTGTAGGGTATCTACGTTTAATTAAAGCTACCGCACCAGCTACATGAGGACAAGCCATACTAGTCCCACTTAATGAGCGGTAACTGTTATTTGGAAAAGTAGAAACTATCCCTACACCAGGTGCACAAAGACTCACTTGATTCCACGTACCTCCTCTAGAAGAAAAATGTGCAATTCGATTATTTCTATCTGTTGCCCCAACTGCAACAACGCCAGGGCAATTAGCAGGAGTATTCACAAAAGAAAAAGAAGAATTATTACTATTACCAGCAGCAGCAACAACAGTAATGCCTGCTCTGTTTAATAATCTTACCATTCTAGTTAATGCTTGAACAGGAGGACGAGCTGCCCCAAGACTCATAGAAACTACATTCATTTTATTTCTAAGCGCCCAAGCCATTCCGCTAAGAATCCAACTAAATGAACCACTACCTGAATCGCTCAATACCTTTACCGCATATAAGCGAGACAAAGGAGCTACTCCAATTATTCCAGTTCGATTAATTCTTGCGCCAATTACTCCTGCACAATGAGTACCATGTCCATTTACATCATTATAACTTCTTGTTCCAGGAACAAAAGAAGCGCCACCATATAAAATAAGATCTCTATGGCGAGCAATCCCAGTATCAAGTACGGCTACTTTAATACCTGCCCCATACAAAGATCTATGCCAAGCTCGATTTGCACCGATTTTACTAATATTCCATAATAAATGCTCTCTGGCAATACTCGGTCTCGAAGGATTTGTAGCCTGTCCATTATTATTAGGATAAGGAACAGATCCTATATCAATGCTATCTGTCTCTACAGTTTCATTGATTAATTCATCTAATTCCATCGCTAATAAATCGTCTTCCCATGCCGCAGATTCATCATCGACTAATGGGCTTACCATAGTTCCTATTCCATTCTCTTTTATTTCTCCATTAGTCGCTTCGTACGCTGTAGAAGGCATACCACCTATCGCGTGCATTTCAAAATCTTCGATTACTTCTAATACCCCTTCCTTACTTCTTAATTTTTCTGCTTCGTCAGCGGTCATTTTTACTGTTGCCGTTCCTAATTCTTCATAATGGAGATTATCAATAACCTCCATGTCATAATCTTCCTCCATCGCCGTAACCGCATCAACAACTTTAGCTTTACTAACACCCAACATTTGTGCGACCTTTACTTTAGGAATGGAATCATCCGCAAATGTGATAATGTAATTTTTAAGCTCTTTTTTCTTTGACATAAATTGTAATTTTTAGGTTAATGGCTACTCTATTCTTAATTAAAGGCTTTTCGCCTGCCGCCTTTATTTTTTAGTTTAAAACATGTTTATAAATCCAAGAAAAGTTTTCTTCTATCTATACAATTAATACTTAGTTGTTAGCTGTATGTAGTATTTAAACCATTAGGGCGAACGAAAAGTCAAAATCATAATATATAACTCATTGAAAAAACTAGC
>CAYMSC010000469.1:0-5033 GCA_964392805.1 uncultured Saprospiraceae bacterium | reverse complement strand
CAAAAGAAGCCGTCCTAGATGTTCAAGTTATTGTTTTGCCGTTACTTAATTAAAAAAATATATTTTAATAAAATAATAAAGCAACATGAGTTATAACACCTTAAACCTCAAAGTAGAAGATTACATTCTAACACTAACCTTAAATCGTCCTGAATCCTTGAATGCTTTTACTGTTGAAATGGCAAATGAGTTGATTGATGTTTTTAATAAAGCAAGTGAAGATGATGCTATTAGAGTGATTGTAGTAACGGGTGCAGGTCGAGCTTTTTGTGCTGGAATGGACTTATCCATAGAAGGAAATGTATTTGGATTAAATGAAAGTTTGAATCCAACTATGGAAGATATGAACAATAGATTGGAAGACGAAGAAATGATTACAGGGGTAAGGGATACAGGAGGTCGGGTAAACCTAGCTATTTACGAATGTAAAAAACCTGTAATTGCAGCCATCAATGGAGCTGCTGTTGGGATTGGAGCAACGATGACATGTGCAATGGATATACGACTGGCCTCCGAATATGCTAGAGTAGGATTTGTTTTCAATAAAATTGGCATTACTCCTGAAGCCTGTTCTACTTGGTTTTTACCAAAAATAATTAATATCTCAACTGCCTTAGAATGGGTATATACTGGTGAAATTTTAAAACCTGACACCTTATTAGCTGCTGGCTATATCAAGGGTATTTATCCAGCAGATGATTTATTGGAAGCCGCTTATAAAATTGCTCGAAAAATAGCCAACCATAGTCCAGTAGCCGTTGCTTTGGCGAGACAAATGATGTATAGAAATTCCGCTCAGAATCATCCAATAGAAGCGCATAAAGTGGATTCTTTAGCTATTTATTATGCAAGTATTGCCGATGGTAAAGAAGGGGTGAAATCCTTTTTAGAAAAAAGAACACCTAACTTTACTGGAAAAGCTTCTGAAATGCCAGCATTCTATCCTTGGTGGAAATAAGCAATATTCATGTTTAGAACAACTAACTTAATTTTTCGTAAAATCATAAATAACAATTATATATAAATTATCTTTCGTTTATTCAGCAAAAAACGACCTAGTGAAATTATTATTCGCCTTCCTTATTGGTTTTACATTTACTAGTTGTAATACCTCTTCTGATCCTACTCAAAATATAGACAAAACTGTTATTGAAGAAAAGCAGCATATCAAAAAAACAACTTTCAATGTATGGGCAGCTTCAGACCCTCATGTTACGGTTGATGCCATTCATGGAGTAGAACCACTACAATTAGCTCTCCGACAATCCGAAGGTTATTGGGACTTTTTGCCTAAAATGGAATTAAAACTAGGGGGTATTCCACCTGCTTTTGATTGGGATATTATGTTATTAGCTGGTGATTTCACTTCCAGTCAATTTCCACCTAGAGATGGCGAAGGCAAAGTGTTAGTCAGGCAATTTGAGGTTATGGAAAAACACCAGCGAGAAGATATTTATTCAATAGCAGGCAATCATGATGGAGATTATTATGACTTAGGGGTAGGTGCTTGGTTTCAAAAATGGATGGATCCAATAGGAGAAAACACCAAATTTTCGGGAGTAGATGCAAGTAAACGACCATTTCCAGTTGAAGGAACATGGGAACGCTATAAATTTACTTCTGGTAATATTCTTTACTTAATGCTATCTGATTATAATTCCGCACCGACGCCAGTAGGTCGTGGTTCTAGTGAACAAAATTTGCCTGGTGGTTTTCCTGCCGGAGCAGTTACAAGAGCCACTTTTAATTGGTGGAAACAACAAGTATTAGACAATCAGGACAAAATTATTATTACGGTGCATCACCATGTTTTAAGAGCAACAACAACCATCTCTTTTCCCAATGGAGGAAAGGGTATTCATGCTAATAATACTGGAGATTTTGAAGGAGCAAGTTACCTCTATTATATTGTAGAAAACACAGACCCAGAAAATTTTAACTATACTAAGTCTACGGCTGAAACGCCCGGTCCATTTGAAACTTTTTTGGCAGATTTTCAAACAAAGAATGGAAAACCTGCAATTGATCTCTGGTTAGGTGCTCACTCACATGCACATCCACAAGACACCTATAATGGTAAAGGATTAGTTGAAAAGAAATGGGGAGTAACCTTTATGCAAGTTTCCGCTTTAACACATTACCATTCTGGTCGAACACCTATGAGTTGGTTACTTAGTTTTGAAGAAGGAAGCACTAATTTGGACCTTGGCAATTATATCCATAGAGCGCCCTATTATAATCATATTCCTGCTGCTTTGATGAAGTCTAAAGGAGTGAAACCAATAGGCGAAGAAGCTCCAGAAGGGGCTTTGACTAAAAATGGATGGTACGCACCGAATCAACGAACTGTTAAATTGAGACACCCATTTACTACACCAATTAATTGACTCATTAAATTAATCTATCAAAGTCCTCTCTAAACACTTTGCGATGTTTAAAAATAGTTTTTATTTATTGTTCTTTTATGGTCTTTTTGCTTGTCAACAAAACACCAATACAGATATTCCCATTTCTTCTTTTAAAATAATGGAAGATACTTCAAGATTCATGACTTTAACAGATTTCGAGGAATTTGAAGCCGTTTTGGCAACAGAAAAAGGTAATGTTTTATTGGTCAATATATGGGCAACTTGGTGTAAACCTTGTGTGCATGAAATGCCAGGCTTAGAAAAATTACACCAAAACTATCAAGGCAAAGGGGTGAAAGTAGTAACACTTTCTTTAGATGAAGTTGCCAAAGCTGATAGTTTAGTCGTTCCTTATTGGGATAGCATGCATTTTTCTATGGATAATTATTTAATAGCAACTCCAGACCAAGGGGCATTTGTCAATAAAATTGACCCGCTTTGGATTGGGTTGTTACCCACCTCTTTCATTTTTAATCCAGAAGGGAAAAAAATAGAAACCGTCACAGGTGCTTTAAGTTATAATAGTTTTGAGAAAAAAGTGTTAAAGGTTTTGAATGAGGTAAATTAGGGTTTTGTCGGTTGTCGATTGTTAGTTAGACTAGTTAGGTAATCAGATAATAAATTGATATTTACTAAAATAATAATGTAAGCTTCATTGCTAATAATCCGCTGGGAAACAAATCCGTTGGGAACATTTTCTGCCCAACGGATTTATTTTCCCAACGGATTATTATCACTTTTTTATCTGACGCTCTAGTAGCAAACTAACAGCTGACAATCAAAAAACTACAAATCTCTTTTCTTTAGTATCAAATAACTCATACTGACATAAAAAGCTAACCAACAAACTACCACAAAAACTTCTTTAAGCGAGACAAAATCCTGTATTTCTCGCAAAGCATATCTTTGATAAGGCACATGAATCAAATTATTTAAAGCTCTGATAGGCATTAATTGAGCCAAATCATAGGTATAAGCAGGAAAGTTAAATTCATTTGGTGGGTACATTAGTATAACACTTAAAAATGGCTCAAAGGCAAAGGTATACATCATCAACCCTACAATGACCAAGCCTGACCTTCGGATTAATAGTATTAGAAATAAGGCAAAAGATAAAAAAGTAAATACCTCTAACCAGTAGACAAATAAAAAAGAGGTAGATTCTAAAATATGAGCATATCCATAGGGGTGTGACAAGACCAATCCTGTTAATAAACCAATAATAAATAATAAGATAGTTGCTGCTAAAGACAGTCCACCAATCAATATTAATTTGGATTGAATCCATCTTTTTTTTCCCATTCCATCAATAATATTTTGACGAAGGGTTTTATTAATAATTTCATTAGAAGTAGTAATAATTACAATAAAAGCCAAAAATATCTTAAAAAAAGTAGCAATATAAGTAATGTTTTGCCACACATCAGGGAAGTCATAAAAAGGAATTATCGTTGGGTCTATTCCATGATAATCGGCCCCTTCATTTTTTAAAAATATTAAAAAAAAGTGAATGCCTACGCAAATCAAAGTAACCAGTAATGCGTATAAGCCGGTTAACACCCAAAATGGACGGTAGTGTTTAAGCTTCAACCATTCTATTTGCAATAATCTTTTCATTGTTCTGCTAATATTTTTAAAAATTGCTTTTCTAAACTTCCTTCCTTCTCAACCAGATGGTTCACCACAATTTTTTTGTCAAACAAAAACTGACTTACATCAGCAGTTTCAATTTCTGGCAATACAGTCAATTGGCATTTATTGTCTTTGACTTCTAATTTCTGAATACCCTTAAAATCACTTAAAGCATTTTGTAAAATTTCTAAATCCACACTACCCACTTCAACCATTCGTTGGTCTGACAAAGCTGCTTTCACATTACCTTGAAACAATTTGACCCCTTTTCTCAACACCATAAAATCCGTACAAACTCTTTGTACTTCATCTAATAAATGGCTTGCAAAGACGATTGTTTTACCAGATTTCGCAATTTCTATTACGAGTTCTCTAATTTCCACAATCCCCTGAGGGTCAAGCCCATTAGTGGGTTCATCTAGAATTAAAACAGGTGGATTTGCCAGCAAAGCTGCCCCAATAGCTAAGCGTTGTTTCATGCCTAAAGAATAGGTTTTGAAAGGGTCATTTCTTCGCTCGTATAAGCCAACTGTTTTTAAGGTAGGGTCAATATTTTTAATAGGGCAATTTTTGATTTGGGCAACTACTTTTAGATTTTGAGTAGCGGTCATATAAGGATAAAAACAAGGAGTTTCTAATATGGCCCCAATCTTTCTTCTACTTTCCGCAGATGGTGGCTTTTCAAACCATTGGAAGTTTCCAGAAGTTGGCTTAAGTACATTGAGTACCATCCCCAAGGTAGTCGTTTTACCACTTCCGTTTGGTCCCAACAAACCAAAAACCATCCCTTTTTGAATATCAAAATTGAGTTGATTTAAGGCAGTTAGTTTACCGTATTTTTTAGTTAGATTTTGGGTGCTTAATATGGTCAATGAAGTATTTTTTCGGGTGATTTAATTATTTACTATTCTATATCTATGTCCCTTTAATAATCTGTGGGTCTAATTCCTACCACGGATTATTAAAGGGACACGGATATTTTTCAGCTTATTA
>CAYMSC010000468.1:0-5075 GCA_964392805.1 uncultured Saprospiraceae bacterium | reverse complement strand
AACCAAAATAATCTCGTCCAGATGACCAACTTATTATTTCGTCGTTACTAACCTAAAGGTCAGCGTCCCAAACAAACTAAAGTTTGTGCTTCCAGTTGTCCGTAACTTGAATTATTTATTCATTTTAAACATCACCCACCTAACTATCCACTTTCAAAGTCAAGCGTTTCCGATTATCATCAGGATTTCTATCAATCAATTTATTAATAGGGTCAATACCCGCCTTAATAGGTAATTCCTCCACTTCGATTTCAAAGTGCATTTCTTCCTGATTAATTTTATGCTTTTGTAGATAAATCAATTTGTCTTTGCCTGCTTCGTCTTGCCCAAATACCCCAATATCAATCCAGTCATCAAGGACAATTTTATTTTCATTTCCTAAACTATCGGCCCGATATTTAATAGCAGAAATGTCCAAATTGACTTGGTATTTATCGCCGACTTCCTCATAAGTGGCTTCGGTTGTTCTATTCTCAAATAGCGTAATAGTTTCAAATAAATCCTCGATAATATATTGCAAACTATCGGGCGTTACTTTTCGGAATTCTTCTAAATAAACATCAGAAGTTATGTATCGGTCTTCCCGATAAGCCCAATCATCAATAATTCGCCTTAATGCCAAATTGACACTATCTTCACTAATGTAATCCTGTAAGGCATACATTAACAAAGACCCTTTTCGATAATGAATATAGCCTTGTCCTTCTACATGGTCGAGCGGTTGTTCCTTTTTAGATTCAGTAGCACGACCACGCAAGTAACGGTCTAATTCTAATTTTAAGAATTTTTGAATAATTTCAGGTTTTAACTCCTGCTTCATGACCATTAAAGCGGAATACTGTGACATTGTTTCCGAGGACATGGCATTGCCTTGTACTCCTGCTTCGGTGACTTGATGCGCCCACCATTGATGTGCAATTTCATGTGCCGTTACATAAAATGGAATATCTACATCATTTTCTCCAACATTTAACATAAAACCAATTTCCTCACTAAAAGGCACGGTATTACTAAAAGACTGGGCAAAAGACCGATAGCGAGGAAATTCCATAATACGCAACTGACGATATTGATAAGGACTGAAATTGGTAGTAAAATAATCCAAAGACTTTTTCATACTGCGCATCATTCTTTCCAAATTGTATTCATGCCCTTTATGGTAATAAATTTCTAAATTAACATCCTGTTTGCCATTCGACCATTTATCTTTCACCACCTCATATTCTGCGGAGACAATGCTATAAAAATTTAGAATCGGTTTATCCATTTTATAATGGTAATATTTTCTATTATTTTCTTCCCATTCTCGCTGAAGATAGCCGGGGGCAATCGCTATTTGTTCTGGACTCGTACTTATTGTAATGTCAAAACGAATTCTATCTGCTGTACCACCCAACAAATTTTCGGTAACCCCAACTGGATGATCTCTAGGGCGCATTCTATCTTTTATAGGTAAATCATTATCTTTTCGGTCGTCATCACCATTTAATTCATTACCAGACTGATAACCAAAAGTAGGAAAGTAAGTACTATTAAAGAAGGTGCCATTATGCAAAATTTCGTTATTAGACCCTCCTTCTACAAATCCATTGGTATGAAATTTAGTCACAAAATCCATTTCAATACTATCCCCAGCAGCTAGTGGTGTTGCTAATTCATAAATATAAAACTTGAAATTGTCCCAACTTTCACTAATTGTGGTGGGGACTTTAAACGTCACCTCATCTTGTACCTCTGGGTCAACGTTTCTTTGCAGATAAATTTTGTTAATAGCTTGCTTCGTTTTATTCTTTAAAACATAAGTACCTTTAGCTTCAAAATCTCTTGTTTCTGGGTAAACATCTACTTCAACCGAGGTAGCCACAATTTTTAATATCGGTTCATCTGCGTATTTCTTAAGCGTCTTTTCATAATTTGCTCTATCCGCATTAGCATCATCAGAATTCTGGTATTTATTCAAAATATTGGTATTGTAATAAATGTAGCAACCAGAAAAACCAAACAAAGTTAATGCTCCTAATCCAAAGGCTAATAAAGAACGATTTAATCGCAACTTACCCAATTTCCATCGCATTGCCATCGAAGATTCTGCACCTCTAATGGAAAAGAATAAGACCAAAGCAAATAAAGCTAATCCTAAGCCAAACCAATAACTACTAAACCAATTAAAAGGTTGGAAATAATGCCCAAACCCATTCATGTCAGAATAGCGAGGTAAACTTCCAGAAGCAAAAAGGAACATATTATGCTCAAAACCTAGTTGACTAATCACCAAAGTAGAAATAAAGAAAACAACCATTAAGGCATGTCCTAAAAACTTATGATTGACCATCGTGTGGATGAAAAAACCAAGGAAGGCAAATAAAACCCAATCGGATAAATCATCTATAAATAATTTCTGCGCATAAACGCCTAATTCATAATTAGTGTAGCCCATTATTGTTTGTGCGGCAATCCCAACTAAAGCGAGTGCCCCCAATAATAAGATGAACATATAAACCATTGACAAAAACTTACCTACTAAAGAGACATAATTAGGGTAGGGTAGAGCATCGTAAATTAAATTGATTTTGACATCTCGTTCTTTCCAAATCAGCTCACCAGCATATAAAACGGTGATAATAAAAAAGAAAATATTAAACGGACTTAGCACTTCTAAAACTCGATAAGTGGTTGGGTAAACATCTACATCATACATTCCTCCAAGTCCGAAGAAGAAGCCAATAATCGTATAAACCATTCCACCAGCTACAATCGCTAAAAATGGAACTTGATTGACGATCCATTTAAAATAGAAAATAGATAAATCAAATAATTGACTTAATTGCGTTTTTAGTCCACTAAACTGTTGAACCTTCGGAATTTTTACCGTTGCTGCCTTTTCAATAGTATTGGTCTCAACTGCTTTTAAGGCTTTTTTCTTTTGCTTCTTGGAAGCATTCCCTACCAAATTGAAATCAAATTTCCAAAAGGTAAATAATAATGACAATAAGCCTACGCCCATCCATAACAATCGATTCCATAAGATTAACCCACTAAAGGAAACGGTCTGGGAATTCTGTTCTGCCACCGTCCAATAGCGGGTAACATGACTATTGGTATTGATGCCAAATGGGTCTAATAAAGCTCCCAAATTTTGATTTTCCCAATCCTCCATTATTTCACCCGTAGCAGCGTAGAGAATAAATAAGAAAATCCCTTGGACATAAACGACCAATAATTTTCGACTTAATGCGCCACTTGAAAAGAATAGGCAGCCCATGATAAAAATATTCGGCAACACGAATATGAAAAAGGGTTTTATCATATGCCCTAAGTTATAGGGTAGCAGTTTTTCTTGATCTATCCAAGGCATTAAATAGCCTATTGCCAAGCCGAGAAAAAGCCCTGAAAAGATAAAAAGAGTGGTTGCCATTGACCCTAAAAACCGACCACCTAAATATTGCGTCTTGGTAATAGGGCTGGTAAATATCATAGAAGCCGTTTTATGCTCAAAATCCCTTAAAATAGGAACGCCCATAACTGCCGAAACTAATAAAAGACCGGGAATGACCGATAATATGATTAAAAAGAAAGCAATGGTGGTTGGTGCATTTTCCTTGACTTGACCTGCCCCTCCACCCACGCGAATGACATCGGTGGTAATGGCTAAAAATGCCATTAAAAACATGATTGCAAAATAGATATAAGTTGCAGGACGTTTCATCCTGTATTGTAACTCAAATTTGAATATTTCCCACATATGATTAATGTTGAATTTTGAATGATAGAATTTTGAATGGCTGACCTCCAAACGTCTTTCAGACCTTGGAGTGTCTTATCGACTAACTCAGCTTAACTGACAGTCTCCATCTTTTTTCCAAAAATCTCAGAGAAATAAACATCTTCTAAATCTGGTTCAATTTGTACAAAACCTTCTCCCGGTTGACCTTCATTCAAGACATGAATAACTGGTTTTCCTGCACTTCTTCTTTCTGAAATCACATTATGACTTGCTTTATAGGTTTCCACTTCATCTTTAGCCACTTGTTTGCGCCAAATTTTTCCTTTAATGCTATCCAAGGCTTGGGTTGGCGTACCTGTTAGCAATACTTTCCCTTGATTAATAACCGCCATATTGGTACATAATTCCTTGACATCCTCTACGATATGCGTCGATAAAATGACAATGGTATTTTCGCCAATTTCACTTAATAAATTCAAGAAACGATTGCGTTCGGCAGGGTCTAATCCTGCGGTAGGTTCATCGACTATGATTAACTTAGGATTGGCCAATAATGCTTGGGCGATGCCAAATCGCTGCTTCATACCACCAGAATAACCACCCAAATTTTTCTTTCGATGTTGGTATAAATTGGTTTTTTCTAAAAGTGCCTTGACGACTTCTTTTCGTTCACTTCTATTCGTAATACCTTTTAGAACCGCTAAATGGTCTAATAAAGTTTCTGCGCCAATTCTAGGATAAACCCCAAATTCTTGTGGCAAATACCCCAATATTTTTCGGACTTCTTCCTTTTGGGTAAGTACATTAATATCGCCCATTTGGATAGTCCCTTCATCAGGTTCTTGCAAGGTCGCAATGGTCCGCATTAAAGTAGATTTACCAGCACCATTTGGCCCTAATAAACCAAACATACCGATAGGAATTTCTAAGGTGACATTTTTTAAAGCTTGCACCCCATTTGAATAGGTCTTTGAAAGATTTTGGATGTTTAACTGCATAAATCGAGTGTATATAAGGGTTTTATTTTAAGATGGGTGAAGATGGTTAAATTATGCTATTGCGAGGTAATAAATCCGTTGAAAGTTTACTTTTTATAGACTAATGGGATTTATTTTGATATTCTCTTCCTAAATCTTGATTTGACAATCAGCTAAAAATAGATGTTTTACTATCAAAATCCGTAAGTTCTTAATAAGAAAGAAATAGGTTAAACAATTTTCAATTTTCAAAAGGAAAGAGTAAGCAAATGATAATGTTTAAGAGCTAATGTTTTAAATTGCTGTAAACTTTTATCGTAGAATCCTAGTAATTTTATTATGTCCCTTTTTGAAAATTGAGAACTTACCAAAAT
>CAYMSC010000467.1:2803-5089 GCA_964392805.1 uncultured Saprospiraceae bacterium | reverse complement strand
CCTCATTACCTCATTACCTCATTACCTCATTACCTCATTACCTCATTACCTCATAATTTACCCTTCTTTCCCTTACCTTTGCAAAATTTTAACAAGCTTTCATAAAATGACTAACAATAATCCACATAAACTAGGTATTGCCTTGGCAGGCGGAGGAGCGAGAGGTATTGCCCACATTGGGGTTTTAAAAGCCTTAGAAGAAAATAATATTTTTCCAGATTGTATTTCTGGAACCAGTGCGGGGTCTATTGTTGGCGCTTTGTATGCTGCGGGAAAATCACCTGATGAGATTTTAGATTTTGTGGTAGAAAATAGCAATGTACTGAAAGTCGTTCGGCTTGGTTTGCCAACTGTTGGTTTGACTAAGCTAACAAAACTTAAGGAAGCTTTAGCTGAAATTATTCCTGTGGATAGTTTTGAGTCTCTAAAAAAGCGGTTGCATTTGGCTATTTGTAATCTTACCGCAGGGAAATTAGAGATTAGAAATGCTGGAGAGTTATACAATGTGGTCGTCGCTTCCTGCTCCATTCCCATTGTCTTTCAGGCAGTTAGAATGAATGGGGCTACCTATGTGGACGGAGGGTTAATGATGAATTTACCAGCCGAACCCTTGTATGCTTGTTGTGATAAAATCATTGGTGTCAATGTCATGCCCAATGTAGCCGTGACTAATAAAGAGGTCGATAATTTAATGGAAATTGGCATGCGCTGCTTTGAAATGACGATTGCGGCCAATACAGAAATGCAACTAGCCCTATGCACCCAAATTATCGAACCTAAAAAATTACACGACTATCATCCTTTTGCCTTTAATAAATATAAAGAGATTTATGAAATAGGCTATGAGGAAACTATGAAAAATATGGAAGCACTAAAGACTTCTATTGGGAGCTAAAGTAGTATTTTTTTAGTTTTTTAAGCTTTATATAATCCGTTGCTAAAAAATAGTTAACAACGGATTTTTATTAATTTTTACCTGAGGCTCTATGAAAGCACAAAGCTGACTAGGATTTTGAATTTTAGATTAAACACAGCTTACACCTGCGGCAAAGTCAACCCCTCATACCATTTATAAGTCAAATAAACAGAAACAATTAATAAAAGTATTACTGTAACCACAGACCCTTCTAAGCCAAAATCACCGCCTGTTAACCAATCTGAACCAGTTTGATTAATCGTTAAGACACTTTCTACTTGAAAGCCACTCACACCAAAACCAAGGATATTTCCTTGAAAATAATTCCATATCCAATGTAAACCAAGTGGCGTATATAATTCTTGTTTTTTATAAAAAATAAGGCCTAAGAGATAGCCGCCTAAAAAGATATTGGCAAAACTCAACCACGTAAAATGAGCATTCGCCATGTGAACAACCGCAAAGGCTAAGGAAGAAATTAATATAGCGCCCATAAAATGAAAATCTTTAGCAATTAAAGGAATCATATATCCTCTAAAAATCAGTTCTTCTATCAATGCGGCTATCAGAAATAATAATAAGTAACCGCAAAGGCCGATGGGTTCTAACTGAACAGCCTCTATCTCAATCACCCCAATCAAACATAAAATAGCAAAAGAAATACCTAAGATACCAATCGCATAAATAGCTCCTTTCACTAGATTTTCAAGTACATTATGAATTTGTAAACCGACAGTAGCAAACGATACATTATCAATACCAACTCTAAAAACATAGGTCACCAAAAAAGCACCTATCAATGTCCCAAACTGAATAATAGTTGTTGATTTCCAATCAGTTAAGTCCCCCGTCATCATTGATTCGGGATTAAAATTAGGAATAAGAAGCGTCATCAAAAAGCTAAATAAACCTGCTGCAATAAAAAGAGCGGTCGTGTATCCAACCAGTTTCACCAATATGATAAAAGCTTTGATATAGATAGGAAACTCCTTCCTCGGCGTTATTTCTTGATTTTGTAATTTTTGCATGTGTTTTGTTGTTTGTGTGTTAAGGCATAGCAATTTTAATCTTTTTTCAAAACAAAATGAATTCTCCCACCAAAATCTTTTTGAAAAACTATCTTTGTGGGGGGGGAAGGTATAGAGGTTTAGAGGTATAGAGGTATAGAGGTATAAGGGTTTAAGAGTATGTCAAAATCTTACACCATATATCTTATCATCAATCATAAATCTGTCCCGTAAGAACTAGACAGGTTTATGATTGATGATATATGATTTCAGATTTATGATTTTCAAAACCAATCACCCTGTCTTCAAACCTCTATACCTCTAAACCCTTAAACCCATATACCCGTATAAACCCTATAAACC
>CAYMSC010000467.1:0-2703 GCA_964392805.1 uncultured Saprospiraceae bacterium | reverse complement strand
AAAAAATGGATAAATCGTTTTTAAAAAAATTAGGTCTTCAAAAATACAATGCTGGTACCTCTACTGGTTTGGCATCTACAAAGTCTAACAAATATATTAAATCTTTCTCACCTGTTGATGGAGCACTTATTGGTAGTGTGAGTAAAACAACTCGCGCAGAATACGACCAAGTAATTGAAACGGCACAAGCCGCTTTTAAAACTTGGCGAACCATGCCTGCCCCGAAGCGAGGAGAAATCGTTCGTCAATATGGCGAAGCCTTGCGAGCCAACAAAGAAGCTTTAGGGCAATTAGTCTCTTATGAGATGGGCAAAAGTTTACAAGAAGGTTGGGGCGAAGTACAGGAGATGATAGATATTTGTGATTTTGCAGTTGGGCTATCTCGTCAATTATACGGCTTGTCCATGCACTCCGAACGGCCTAATCATCGGATGTTTGAACAATGGCACGCATTGGGAATCGTCGGTATTATATCTGCATTTAATTTCCCTGTTGCCGTTTGGTCTTGGAATGCGATGATTGCCCTAGTCTGTGGGGATGTTTGTGTTTGGAAGCCTTCAGAGAAAGCACCGCTTTGTGCCGTTGCCTGTCAAAATATTTTTCATCAAGTATTAAAAGATAATGACGTTCCTGAAGGTGTTTCTTGTATGATAAATGGAGATTTTAGAGTCGGCGAAATGTTGACCAAAGACGAACGAATCCCTTTAATCTCTGCGACAGGAAGTACCAGAATGGGTAAGATTGTTGGTGCGACCGTTGCGGCTAGAATGGGTAAATCTTTGTTAGAATTAGGCGGCAATAATGCCATTATCATTACACCAAAGGCAGATTTAGAAGCCGTTTTAATCGGTGCTGTATTTGGCGCAGTAGGTACTTGTGGACAACGTTGTACTTCCACTCGTCGCTTGATTATTCACGAATCTATTTATGATAAAGTAAAAGATAAATTGACTAAAGCCTATCAACAAATCAAAATTGGTAATCCTTTGGATGAAAACAATCATGTTGGACCTTTGATTGATACGGATGCAGTAGCGGCTTATACGAAGGCAATTGAAGCAATTAAAGCAGAAGGTGGCAAAATGCTCGTAGATGGTAGCGTTTTATCGGGTGGTATCTACGATAGTGGTTGCTATGTCAAACCTGCTATTGCTGAAATTGCTTCGGATGCAGCCATCGTAAAAACAGAAACTTTTGCACCTATTTTGTATTTGCTAAAATACGCTGAACTGGACGAAGCGATTGCGATTCAAAATGATGTCCCTCAAGGTTTATCTTCGGCGATTATGACCAATGATTTGCGAGAAGCAGAACTATTCTTGTCGGTGGCGGGGTCTGATTGTGGTATTGCGAATGTCAATATTGGTACGTCGGGTGCAGAAATTGGGGGTGCTTTTGGTGGAGAAAAAGAAACAGGGGGCGGTCGAGAAAGTGGTTCTGATGCTTGGAAGGCGTATATGCGGCGGCAGACGAATACGATTAATTATAGTAAGACGGTGCCGTTGGCGCAGGGGATTAAATTTGATTTGTAGGAAAAGAGTGAATGATAAACGATAAATTCGTAAAACAGGAAATTTATTAGCCCTTGTTTGACAAGTTTATCGAAGTACTTGACATTATTGTTAGTTTTTAAGATTATGTGAAGTTTTTCTTTTGACGCTGAAAGACGCTGTTTGAAATTATGAATTGTTATGTTTTCTAACGAAAAGTTATGTTTTACTTTATGATTAGCTAAAAAATAAGGAAAACATAAAAAAGTCATAATAATCAGCGTTTCTCAGCGTCAAAAAAAGCATTGCCAAAGCCTGATAAATTTAAATAACAAAATGTCAACTACATCAATAAACTTGTCTATTATTTTCTAAATATATCATGCAAACTACCTACTGCAAACTGTTTTAAGCAGGCGTAAAAAACTCCACCAACGCCTCCTTACTTATCTCCGACCGCTGCACATCCTTCACCATCTTTCCCTGGTCTAAAATAATAATTCGAGTACAAACTTCGGCGATGTGATTCATTAATAAATCAAAATGTAAACTATTCCAAGACAATAAAATCTGCCCATGATTAATGCCTACCATACCTGTTAATAATAAACCAAGCATCATTAAACCATAAGGTCCATCAATTAGTTCAGGGCTTAAAAATAATATCATCACCGGATAGAAAATCATTAACCCACTCGTAATCAAATAAGTCCTAGCTCGTTTAGACCGCAAAATTAATTTCAGCTCTAAATCCATCAATTTACCTGTATCCCCAAAACGGTCGAACCAATCAATGGAAAGATTTGCGCCTACCAAGTTCTGTTGGCTTTGTGTTTTTTCTAAATAGAGTTCTTGTCTAAAAAAGCCGTGCAGAAAAAGGTAGATACTACTTGCCAATAATAATGGAATAGCACTTAGTAATGGGCTAGATAAAATCATGGCTATCCCATTTTTCAAATAATTAAACAAAGAAAAATAACCCTTATATTCTAAAAAGAGCAACAGCATAACTCCTGCGATAATTATCCCTGCCCAACCACTTCGAGCCGCCATATATTTGCTAATACCCAAGGAAAGATAGTTATTAAATAATATCATACCGATAGTAAAAAGCACAAAATTCAACGCTACGGTTGGATAAGCAGGTATAATTTCCTTAAAAAAGAAAGGCACTAAAAAGAAAAGCGGTAAAATATTGAAAAAACTGCCTAGT
>CAYMSC010000466.1:0-5089 GCA_964392805.1 uncultured Saprospiraceae bacterium | reverse complement strand
AAAAACATTCAATTGAAAAATCAAATGCGGAAGTTATTTTTTCGTTATTACTAAAGACCTTCTTTAGAGCATGTTTAAAATTTACCAAAATCTATATTTAACGAACTATTCAATTCCTGTCAAAATGTCTTATTTTTCCCAATGGCAAAGTAATTGACAAAGAATTAGTGAAAGAAACGTATTTTTGCGGCTCAATTTATATAACTCATAATAGTGATAAAAAAAATTAAAGAGATAATGGCAAAGAAAAAGAAGCAAAAAGAAGAAACAATAGAAGAAAATGATGCAAATACCGCTACTGCTGAGCCACAGCAGGAGGAAACTACCACAAAAAATCAAGAGGAAAAGGTAGAATTGACACCAGAGGAGGAGATTGTGGAGTTAAAACAGCAGGTAGGAGAGCTAAAAGATAAATATTTGCGGATTTATGCAGAGTTCGAAAATTTCAGAAAAAGAAGTGTTCGAGAAAAATTGGATATGATGAAAACGGCAGCACAAGACACTATGTCAGTTTTACTGCCTGTTTTAGACGATTTTGACAGAGCCAAAAAATCTGCCGATTCTGCCGATTCAGAAGAAAAATTCACAGAAGGTATCGAGTTATTATATCACAAGATATATAATGTACTAGAAAATAAAGGCTTGGAATCTATGAATTCTACTGGTGAAGCTTTTGACCCTGAATTACATGAGGCTATTACAGAAATTCCTGCGCCCACGGAAGAAATGAAGGGCAAAGTCATTGACACTATCGAAAAGGGCTATAAGTTAAAAGATAAGATTATTCGCCACGCAAAAGTAGTGGTTGGGAAATAAATGAAAAGGTGTAAAGGTATAAAGGTTCATAGGTACAAAGGTAAGTTTGAAGGGTTCATCCCTTTGCGCCTTTATACCTCTATAACTTTGTACCTCTATACCTCCAAATAATAAAAAATGGCAAAAAGAGATTATTACGAAGTGCTAGGGGTATCAAAAAGTGCTGATGCTAAAGAATTAAAAAAAGCATATCGCAAATTAGCAATTAAATACCACCCCGATAAGAATCCAGATAATAAGGAAGCGGAAGAGAAATTCAAAGAGGCAGCAGAAGCCTATGAAGTCTTAAACGACCCGAACAAAAAGGCTCGGTATGACCGATTTGGACATGCTGGTATGGGGCAAGGTGGTTTTAGTGGTGGTGGTCGAGGTGGTATGTCAATGGAAGATATTTTCTCTCAGTTTGGAAATATATTTGATGACAGCCCATTCGAATCCTTCTTTGGCGGAGGTCGAGGCGGTCGTGGTGGTGCTAGACCAAGAGGGCAAAAAGGGACTAATTTACGTATCAAAGTAGCTTTATCCTTAGAGGAAATTGCCAATGGGGTAACCAAGAAGATAAAGGTCAAAAAACAAACGGTTTGTACGACTTGTAGTGGAAGTGGCGCGAAAGATAGTAGTTCTGTTACGACTTGTGGTAGTTGTAAGGGTTCGGGATATGTTCGTCAAGTTAGAAGTACCTTTTTGGGGCAAATGCAAACGACGACAACTTGTCCAACTTGTAGTGGTTCAGGACAAGAAGTGACAGCAAAATGTGTTAAATGTCAAGGAGATGGTCGAGTTTATGGCGATGAAATGATAGAAATCGAAATCCCAGCAGGAGTAGAAGAAGGCATGCAATTGTCTATGCGAGGAAAAGGAAACAAGGGATTAAAAGGCGGCCCTCCAGGAGATTTATTAATCAATATTGAAGAAAAAAGTCACGAATTCTTATCCAGAGAAGGCATGAATGTGATTTTTGAATTATACTTAAATTTTGCGGATGCCGCATTAGGAACTTCCTTTGAAGTACCTACCTTGACGGGCAAAGTAAAGATAAAAGTACCTGCTGGTACACAAGCAGGCAAAATGTTCCGCTTAAAAGGTAAGGGCTTACCATCTGTGCAAAGTTATGGTACTGGTGACCAATTGATTCATGTAAATATCTGGACTCCTAAAAAGTTAACAGATGCAGAGAGGGCCTTATTAGAAAAAATGAAAGACATGCCTAACTTTGACCCAACACCGGGGAAAAGTGAGAAAAGCTTCTTTGAACGGATGAAAGATTATTTTGCATAATTTTCCTCCTAAAAATAAAACTAAGAAGGAGGTTCCTGTTTGGAGCCTCCTTCTTTTATATTATACCAACCTATAAACTCAATCCATGTCAGCAGTAGATAAAACCTCGGAAATAAAATTAAAAATTGGCTTAGCTAAAGATAAAGTGCCTGTAAGAATAGATTGGCAAGCAGAAGGTGGTCCAAATGGTCCTACTTCTACCGAAGCTAAAGCATTTCTATTGTCTATTTTTGACAAAGACTCCAGAGATACTTTAAAAATGGACTTGTGGACAAAAGATATGCAGGTGAATGAAATGGATAGGTTTTTCTTTCAGACTCTTAGAGGTTTGGCTGATACTTATTTTAAAGCGACACAAAATCAACAGTTAGCGACTGATATGCAGAAGTTTGTGCAGTATTTTGGGGAGCAGACGGAGGTTTTGCCGAAGCAGTAATTCAGTTGGCAGTTGGCAGTAATTCAGTTGGCAGTTGATAATTCACCTTAGGGCGCAGGTAAAAAATAATCTACCCAATAAAATTGTTAAAATGATAATAGGAACTATATAGGATTCTACACTGAAATCTCTTCGAGATTTACACGGATTAATACAGTTTCCTTACTAAACGTGCGCTAGGTCGAGTACTTTTATAGCATCTGACCTAGAGCAAATCTAATACAGTAACCGTTTTATCTGTGTATTTTCTAAAGGAAAATCAGTGTCCAATCCTATCTAGTTGGGTAGGTTATTTTTCACCACTTCCCTTACCTAACTGCCTATTGCCTACTACCTACTAGCATATTTCGTCATCAATCGCTCCACCTCTCCCCTATTCCTCACACTTAAAACTATCCTCCGCTTCTTCCCAGTATTCATTTCTAAGCCGAAATCACCTTGCATAATATAACCAGTTTTACTACCAGTATATCGGATACCCCAACCACCAAAATCTTTTAAGGCACTTATCTCTTTTACTTCCCAATTTTGAATCGTCCCCCAAGGAATCGTTTTAAAAGAATTAATTAATGGCGACTGTTTATAATGGACGCCTTGCTCATCAATCCGAATCGTTTGTTTCATAGAAAAGAATAGACCTCCAGTAAACAATATAACACCACCTACTATAAGCAAAGCTAGTAAACCATCTTCTTTTTCATAGTAAAACAAAATAGGTAAAGCCGTCATCAAAGCAATGCCCAAAAACATGGGTAGCGCCCATTTAAAAGTTTGTTGTTCTTCGTACATATTACTATTATTCGTTCCTCCCCATAATAAGGGGACATTAAATGTAGCTTAGGCATTCCTTGCCTGAGTAGCTATTTCGCTCAGGCAGGAATGCCTAAGTTACGTTTACCTTAAATTGGGGAGGAGTGCTATTATTTATTTCCAACCAATTAGGAGATTATTTTGTAAAAAATAATAATAGATTCTCTGACAAATCCCTCCGAGGCAGCTCGGAGAGATTTGTCAGAGAATCTATTAATATAGGTAAAATTAGGCTAAAGAGTTAGTAATTGCTTACTAATTAAATTAACCCAAGAATCAATATTTAAGCTCAATTATAATAAAAAATTGGTTTCATTACCCTACTTTGAGGAAAATTTAAAAATCTTTCCAATTAATATTCCAAAAACAAAGCATCCGTACTATCTGTAATAGTCAGTAATTCTACCAAATTCAATCGATATTTTCCCTGAAATATTATCCATATTCCTAATTCAAAATTAGGGACTATTCATGACGTTTCTTAAACTACTATATGAAAATAGGAATACCTAAAGAAAGTAAAGACAATCGAATCGCTATGGTGCCTGTAACCATGTCTAAAATAAAATCTGACAAAGTTGAATTTTTGGTAGAAAAGGGTGCAGGAGAAAACGCAAGTTTACCAGATGCCGCTTTTTCGGAAGTAGCTACAATGGCTGACCGTGCTACGATTTTAAGTAGTTCAGATATTATTGTTACAGTCAATCCACTAGCAGACGAAGAATTAGCAAAAATAAAAAAAGGCACTTTACTGATTTCTATGTTTGCCCCCTATGTGGATGATAGTATCACTGATAAATTAAAAACACATGCGCTCCAAGGCGTAAGCATGGATATGATTCCAAGAACCACTTTAGCCCAAGCAATGGACATTTTGTCTTCAATGGCAGCTATTGCTGGCTATAAAGCGGTCTTAACTGCTGCCAGTCATCTACCTCGATATTTTCCAATGATGATTACTGCTGCTGGAAGTATTCGACCTGCCAAGGTTTTAATCTTAGGGGCAGGAGTTGCAGGCTTACAAGCTATTGCTACCGCACGTAGATTAGGGGCAATGGTAGAAGCCTTCGATGTGCGAAAAGCAGCTAAGGAAGAAGTAGAAAGTTTAGGTGCAAAATTTGTTGAAGTAGCAGGCGCAGCAGATAGTAAAGACGCTGGCGGTTATGCCGTAGCACAAAGTGAAGATTTTATCAAACGGCAACGAGCCGAAGTGCAAAATAGAGCTTCCAAAGCAGATGTAATTATCACTACCGCACAAGTTAGAGGTAAAAAGGCTCCTATTTTATTGCCAAAAGAAACGGTTGATAAAATGAAAGCAGGGTCCGTCGTGGTAGATTTAGCTTCTTCCACAGGTGGTAATTGTGAATTATCTAAAGACAATGAGCTTATCATTTACAATGGCGTGAAAATCATTGGAAATTCTGCTTTAGCCTCAGATATGCCACAAGATGCTAGTACGCTTTTCAGTAATAATATCCTGAATTTTCTAAAATTAGTCATCAAAGACGGTGAATTGGTTTTAGACAAAGAAAATGAAATTATTAAGTCCGCATTGATTACAGGATAAATAAGAAGTCAGGCGTCAGGTGTCAGGTGTCAGATTTGCCAATCGGTTAAGGAATCAATTAAAATTAAAAAATGTTCTGACAATCAGCAGTTTACAACTTCAAATTTGTCAATTTATTTTTTCAGCATTCCTAACCTGGCGAAGCCAGTACCATAGAGGTCAGAAGTCAGACCGTTTATTTC
>CAYMSC010000465.1:1757-5094 GCA_964392805.1 uncultured Saprospiraceae bacterium | reverse complement strand
TTCGCCCCATGTTAATATATGTCGCACCTTTGGTGCTGGTGCGTAACATCAGTTAGTAAGTAGTAACGATTGGTAGTACATGCTTTAGCCTGTCGGGTTCAGCGACCTTTAGGTCGGTATTCTTTAAAAGTCTAAAGACTTTTGAACTGGACAGACTAAAGTATGTACTACCAGATAATACATTAGCGAATAATCTCGAAAATGTTATAGGTGAATATATGGCGGCACTCTATTTGGGTGCTGCCTTTTTTATGAAATTTTAAAAAAAAATAAAAAATAAGGTAGGGTAAAATTAAACGACCCTGTTTTATATACAAACAAGCATTTTTAAAATATAAAATCTAACTAAATCAATTTATGATAAGACTTCAACATTTCATTTTAATGTTCACCAAAAAAAATAATTATGACCAACAGAAATGTTTATTGGTATGTTGCTTATGTCTTAATCCTTTTACCCTTAGCCTTAATAGGTTGGAAATTTAAAAATAATCCAATCCAAGCTAGTGGGTTTTTACCACAAGAAACCTATACCTTAGCTTACGAATTTGATTTATCTAATTTGCCAAATAATACCTTCGTAAAAGCCTACTTGCCAACGACAAACGAGCATCAAGTAATTCAAGCTCAAACGTTAATAGGTGATACTTTAGCTTTGACTTTTACGGACGAGATTTCTGGAAAAATTGGAAAGTGGGAAAGTGCTGACGAAGTCGAAGCAGTTTTCCAATATCAATTTGATATTACTAGTAAAGCTATCGAATATACCTTAGCGGAAAATTTGCCTTTTGAAACTGATTTTAATGCAACTACTACCAATTACTTAAATCCATCTGAGCATATTCAATCAACCCACCCCTTGATTGATTCTTTAGCACAGACCTTAAAGCGATTCGATTTACGCAGAACTTTACAAGCCAATTTTGATTTTGTCAATCAAATAACAAATTCAAATACGGGTGTTTTGACGGATGCCTTAACTACCTTACGTCGAAATCGAGCCTCTTGTAATGGAAAGAGCAGATTATTTGTTGCGCTTTGTCGAGCTCAAAATATCCCTGCAAGAGTGGTTGGAGGTATAATTCTAGAACAAACGAATAAACGAACGTCTCACTTATGGGCAAGTGTGTATTATCAAAACCAGTGGATTCCTTTTGATGTACTCAATCAACATTTTGCCCAATTACCTGCTAATTTTTTAGAATTGTACACAGGAGATAACTTTCTGCTTACGCACACTAAAGGGATTGATTTTGATTACCAATTTATTATCAAACGCCAATATAAAACAGCCGCAGCAATGGCTAGTAATGATTTCCAACTTTGGTCGCTTTTAAATGATGCCAATCTACCTTTAGACCTTTTAAGAGGCTTATTATTACTGCCTATTATTGCGCTAGTGATTGCTATCCTTAAAAATGTAGTCGGCTTTAAAACATTTGGAATATTCCTACCTGCTTTGATTGCATTAGGATTGACTAATGTGGATTTATGGTGGGGTACGACTGCCTTTATGATTGTCATTCTAGTCGTCGCTATTTTACATTATCCTTTAGAAAAATTTGGGCTATTGCATACCCCTAAATTGGTTATTATGATGACTTGCGTGGTCGTCACCCTCTTAGGATTGAGTATGCTTGGCATCCAACAGAACTGGCAAATTTTGACCACTTCCATGTTTTTACCAGTCATAGTCTTATCTATTACAGCAGAACGATTTGCCAAAACTTTAGTCGAAGAAAATTTAGAAGATGCCCTTAAAATGTTGGGCTTTACTTTTCTCTTAGCTTTTATCTGTTACCCAATGTTTCAAGCTAATTTACTAATGGGATTGGTCTTAACCTACCCTGAGATTTACTTAATTATTTTGGGCATTATGATTTTATTAGGTAGGTGGATTGGATTGCGGGTCTTGGAATATAACCGCTTTGCTTCTTTTGCTTGATTGTAGTGACTTTCTCAAAAGACGGAGAATTTAGATTCTCCTTTATCAAACATAAAAACAACCTCTTTCTTATCATCATTTTTTAAGTATATATGCTGGTCTGGAGACCAGTGGATAGCAGTAACATGCCGATAGCTATCGGTGGGAGACTTAATACATTGTTATACGAAATAATTCATCATTCATAACTATAAAGCTATGTTTAATCTATTTAGAAGAAATAAAATAGCCACTGAAGTGTTGGGCATTAACGAACGAAATGTGGATTACGTTTATGCCAAAAATCCTAGAAAATATTTCCCTTTAGCAGACGATAAAGTTCTCTGTAAAGAAGTCTTGCACCAACATCATATCGCTTGTGCAGAAACATATGGGGTCATTAAAAGGATTGGAGATATTCCAACTATCTGGCAACAAGTACAACATTACAAAAAATTGGCCATCAAACCTGCCAATGGCTCTGGTGGTGGAGGTATTTTAATCTTAAAAAAGCAGGATGGACATTGGATGGCAAGTGGAAAAAAAATATCAGATGAAAAAATTTTCACCCACTTGGCTCGCATCATAATGGGCATGTACGCTTTTGGTTCGACTGATAGTGTATTGATAGAACAATGCATCGAACCACATCCATTTTTTGCCGAAATATTCCCCGCAGGCGTTCCTGATTTTCGAATAATCTTATTGAATAATCAACCTATCATGGGTATGCTTAGAGTACCTACGGAAAAATCAGACGGCAAAGCCAATTTACATCAAGGAGGATTAGGGATTGGCGTTGATATGAACAATGGATTGCTTACTCATGCTTACGATGGTCAGCAATATCATGAATCACATCCCGATAATAACAATCCAATTTTAGGCAAAACAATCCCTTATTGGTCCGAGCTAGTGGACTTGTCCATTCAAACTTCTTTGGCTTTTCCTCTGGACTATCTAGGAGTTGATATTGTGTTAGACAAAACCTTTGGCCCTATGATAATGGAAATTAATGTGCGCCCTGGATTAGGTATTCAATTGGCGAATCGAATAGGTTTGAAAGCTGCTATTGAACAGCATATTTCTCAAGACTCATTAGAGTAGAGAGTAGAGACCACTTCGTTCAGAGAGTAGAGACTTCCAATCGAGAATTCTCACGAATCAAATCTCTCCCTGAAACGGTCTCTATTCTCTGCTCTCTATTCTCATATTTAATCACTTAAAAATCTCAAATCATGAATTATCGAAAATCAGCTATCCCATATTTAGTAATGCTTTTAGTCTTAATTATTGGTGCTCCTTTAATGAGTAATACCTTAGAAAAAAAGCAACAGATTAAAAAAGAAATACAAAGAAACCCAAATAATCAACCAGCTCTTCCTATTGCTTTAAAATAAAAAATTATGCGTT
>CAYMSC010000465.1:0-1657 GCA_964392805.1 uncultured Saprospiraceae bacterium | reverse complement strand
CCAAATGAGGATAGACAGCTAAGTTATTTCTCCTATGGTTTGGAACTAAACTCGACTCAAAGATTTAAGAAAAGGGGCAAACCGTCTAGTTATCTAAATCTAAGCATCTCACTTAACCAGAGAAATTACAGAGAAAGCCCCACCGAAGATTTCTGGGACTTAGAGGAATGGGAAGATACAGAAATAGCTATAGACTCCTTGACTGAATATAGAATTTGGGGGTATCAAACTTTTGAAATAGGCTATACTTATAAAATTAATAAGCCCCTAAAAATAAAAGGTGGTTTATCCTTCCAACAACGATTAGATAGACTTGAGGAAAGATTTGGTTTCCAACAATGGCAACCTTCTGTAGCATTAGATTGGAAAAAAGATAAACTCAAACTCCAATGGAAAATATCTTATGCTTTCAGAAATTTCACTGATTTAAAAGCGGATGAAAATGGCCTATTCACATTAAGACATCAATATTTGCGTAGCTATTTTTTAGCTACCTATTCCTTGAATGACAATTGGGTATTATCTGGAAAATTTAATCTACGAAAAAGATGGCGAAATCAACCAATTGGGGCAACTAATAATTATTTGCCTTATTTGACTGGGGTGATTAGTATTGGCATTAAATATCAATTTTAAAACTGCAGTAACTATTTAGTAACCCAATCCTAACCCTTTTGGAGTCCCCCCTCCATTTTCAAGGGAGGGGTCGAGGGTGGGTACAAACTGCATTCATTAACCACTAAAAATAAATAACATGAAAATTATCCATCAAATCACTATATTATTACTTAGCCTCTATCTATTAGGAGCTTGTAATAAAGAAGAAATAAGCACCACCTTACCACCACTACAGGAAGATGTATTACAAATTTTACCATTGGGCGATTCTAGGGTAGAAGGGAATCGACCTGATTATGAAAGCTATCGGTATGAATTATGGAAAAATTTTGTAGCCAATGATTGGCCAATTGATTTTGTGGGTACTCGCAAAGATGAAGGCAATTATGGGGCTTTTCAAGGTACTGAGTTTGATAGAGACCACGAAGGAACAGGAGGCGCGCAAACTGGCGATATTTTACAAATATTGGAAGCCATAACTCCTGAAAACACTCCGTCAATAGTGCTTTTGGGAATCGGCGGAAATGACTTACTTGATGGGAAAAAAACGGTTGCCCAAACGATTAGTAATATCGAAAAAATCATCCAACTTTTACAAAGTCGAAACGAGCATATCACTATTTTCTTAGAACAAATCGCTCCAGCTCAAACTAACTTTATGACGGAAGAACTCAGGAATACTTTAAACCAATTTAATGCTCAAATTTTAGTGCTTGGAGATGCGCAGACTACGACAACTTCAAAAGTTGTTGTCATTGATATGGCAGCCAATTGGTCCGATGAATATATGGCGGATGTAGTACATTATAATGAAGTAGGGGCAAAAGTAGTAGCAGATAGATATTTTGAGGAAATTAGCGCTACGCTTGAATAGATGATGATTGTTGTGTTTATTTAATTTTTTAGTCCGACCAGAACTTGAAATTCTAGTCGGACTCAAGTCTCCAGACTATAGCCGTCAGGCTAAGCCATTTTAACCCATCCCCGCCCCTTCCCTAATGAGGGAAGGGAGTCGTCAAATTGGTAAATTATCGGGTAA
>CAYMSC010000464.1:0-5094 GCA_964392805.1 uncultured Saprospiraceae bacterium | reverse complement strand
CACCCAATGCTATTATATGCCGCACCTTTGGTGCTCAATAATTTTTCTTTGCGTATAGGGCGAACGAAAAGTCGTTTTTATAATATGTAAACGACTGAGAAAAGTTAAAACTTTTGAAATATTGGTTTGAAGTTGAAAACTTCAAACATCGACCGCTAGTTTTTTCAATGAGTTATATATTATGATTTTGACTTTTCGTTCGCCCTATTTGCGTAACATCAGTTAATAACATTCTTAAACCTCGGTCGCTTCGGCGCAACATCTCCTAGTCGCTCTTTCCGATTCTTTTCATAATCAGAATAATTGCCTTCAAAAAAGACCACTTCACTATTATTTTCAAACGCTAAAACATGCGTTGCTAAACGGTCAATAAACCAACGGTCATGAGAAATAATGACCGCACAACCCGCAAAATTATCAATCGCCTCTTCCAAAGCTCGAAGCGTATTAACATCAATATCATTGGTCGGCTCATCCAATAAAATTAGATTACCTCCATTCTTTAGGGTCATTGCTAAGTGAACCCGATTTCTTTCTCCACCAGACAATACGCCCAATTTTTTCTGTTGGTCACTACCACCAAAATTAAATTTGCTCAAATAAGCACGAGCATTGACTTCCGAATTGCCTACTTTAATAATGTCATTACCTCCAGAAATAATTTCATAAATGGTTTTTTCTGGTAATAAATCTTTATGGCTTTGGTCGACATAAGAGACATCTACCGTTGGTCCAATTTTTATGCTGCCACTATCAGGTTCTTCCAAGCCCATAATGATTTTGAAAAGCGTACTCTTACCCACACCGTTCGCTCCAACAACGCCCACAATACCATTTCGAGGAATAGAAAAACTTAGGTTTTCGTATAACAATTTATCGCCATAAGCTTTAGTGATATTTTCTGCTTCTACGACCAAATCACCCAATCTTTCGCCCGGTGGAATAAATATCTCCAAATTCTTTTCTTTCGCTTTTACATCCTCATTGGCTAATTTATCATAAGCATTCAAACGCGCTTTTCCTTTTGCTCGACGACCTTTAGGTGCCATTTTAACCCATTCCAATTCTCGTTCTAAAGTCTTTCGACGTTTGCTTTCCGTCTTTTCTTCCTGCGCTAAACGTTTTGCTTTTTGCTCTAGCCAAGAAGAATAATTACCCTTCCAAGGAATCCCTTCTCCTCGGTCCAATTCTAGAATCCAACCAGCCACATTGTCTAAGAAATAACGGTCGTGCGTCACCGCAATCACTGTCCCAGGGAAGTTTTGTAAATATTGTTCCAACCAATGCACACTCTCTGCATCCAAGTGGTTGGTCGGTTCATCCAACAATAGAATATCTGGATTGCTCAATAATAATCGACACAAAGCCACTCGGCGACGTTCTCCACCTGACAGTACTGAAACTGATTTATCATCGGGCGGACAACGTAAGGCATCCATTGCGGTATTCAATCGATTATCTAATTCCCAAGCATTTAAATGGTCTAATTTATCCGTCAGTTCACCTTGCTTTTCAATGAGTGCGTTCATTTCGTCATCACTCATGGGTTCAGCAAACTTGGCATTTAATTCTTCATACTCTTTTAAAGTATCGACTACGTTTTGCACGCCCTCTTCCACTACTTGTCGAACCGTTTTAGTTTCGTCCAAAGTAGGTTCTTGTTCTAAATACCCAATTTTATATTCTTTATCAAACACCACATGACCTTCAAAATTGGTATCAATCCCTGCAATAATTTTTAATAAAGAAGATTTTCCAGAACCATTGAGCCCTAAAACGCCAATTTTTGCCCCATAAAAAAAGGATAACCAGATATTTTTTAAGACCTGTTTTTTTGGTGGGTACGTTTTGGTGACCCGTTCCATCGAGAAGATTACTTTTTCGTTCGACATAAGGTGTAGTTATATGATTTTGAATTTGAGCGTCAGATAAAAAATCAATAAAAATCCGTTGCTAACTTAATCTGTTGTTAAAAAATGGTTAGCAACGGATTAAGTTAGCAACGGATTATATACAGATTTAAAAATTTAATGATTTCAATTTTTTAGCTGATTATCTAAATGAGGGACAAAGATAGTAAAATGAGGGGATTATAAATGAGGATATTTTATTCTATTTTAAAAGCGAAAGATTTCTTTTTTTTTTAATTGAAGGTAGTTGCTCATTAGTAAATATTTATCCGTGTCCCTTTAATAATCTGTGGGATTAAATCCTACCACGGATAATTAAAGGAACACGGATATTATGCTTTAAAATTTAAGATTGGGTAAATACTTGTGCGTTATTTCTACTTATATCAAGTCCAAATAATTTTATCCGAACTAGTACAGTAATCATGTAAATCACCTTTAAATAATTCGTGCACTTTACTCCGTTTTACTTTGAGCGTAGGCGTAAGTGTTCCTCCTTCTACACTAAATCCTGAGTTGGCAATCACAATGGTCGCTACACGTGTATAATTGGGTAAATCTTTGTTAGCAGCAACAAGCGTATCTGTTAAGCTTTCTGCTATTGCTTCTTTTGATTTTGCTAAACCGATTTCTGATAATGCGACCATTAGAACTGGTTGTGGCATACCTAGTCCTAATAAACACATAGTCTCGATGTCATTATTTTTTCCAAACTTATCTTCTACTTGCGCTGGAATGATAAATTCCCCTTTGGCAGTTTTAAAGGTATCCTTTACCCGACCGATGATGTACAAATATCCTTCTTCATCTAAGCGTCCTTCATCACCCGTATGTAACCAACCATCCTTTAAAGTTTCTGCTGATTTTTGAGGGGATTTATAATAACCTTGCATCGTCCAAGGTGCTTTAGTCAAGATTTCTCCTGTTTCGCTATCTATCTTTACTTCTGTTCCTGGATAGGCTTTGCCAACAGAACCAGGTTTAGCGACATCATCAGGTAAAAAACTGCAGTAAGCAAAATTTTCAGTCATGCCAAATGCTTCTCCAATTGGTATGCCTAATTTTTCCCACCAATCTTTAGTTGCTTGAGCTATCGGAGCCGCACCAGAAATATTAGAAATAGAATTTTGTAAACCAAATTGGGTGGCGATTTGCTTTTTTACAATAGGTGCTTTCACAGGGTCTGCTAAGACGCCATCCAACGCTGCTTGCGGCATTTTTGATAATAGCCCTTGCATGAATTTTGTCCAGATTCTAGGGACCGCAAAGAAAATAGTTGGCTTGGCAGCATTGAGATTTTGGGCAAAACGCTCCATATTTTCAGTATAAAATATCTGCCCTCCATATGCAAGACACATCACTAATAAAGTTCGTTCTGCTATATGGTTCAATGGCAAATAAGAAAACTGGCGCATACTACCGTCCAATAGTAACCGTAAGGGATTATGTTCTTTATTAAAGACAATCATTTCATGGATATTATTATAATCATGCATTACGCCTTTCGGTGTACCTGTCGTACCCGAGGTAAAAATAAGTGTCCATAAATCATCTATTCCTGCTGAGGGAGAGCCCGCTAAAGGAGGCGTGTTTTCTAGAATAGTAGCCCATTCTGCCCCCCTATCTACTTCATTATGGTCCTCATAATGCGGGAAACGGACAACAGGCATATCGGCAGGAATTCCTGTTTTCATGCTGTCCCAAACCTCTGTTTTTCCTACAAATAAAAATTTAACGTCTCCGATTTCTAGTACTTCTGCTATTTGTTCTCCATTTAAAGTTGGAAAGAAAGGAACAGAAACCATTTCTGCCATCATAATGGCCAAATCAGTAATCACCCACTCTCTACAGTTTTTAGACACTAAGCCAATTTTACTGCCTTTGGGTAATCCTTGCTGTAAAATATAATTGGCTATTTTTCGAGCCATTTGCCCAACTTGTCCCCAAGTGTACATCTCCCATTTATCCCCAAAAGGTTGGTTTAAAAAAGGGCTATCTGGAGTCGCCTTTTCTTTATCATAGAAGTAATGAATTAAGGTTCTTTTTTGCATTTTGTAGATTATTTGTTTTGTTTATGGATATTTTTTTGCGCTCAAAAATACCTAGTTTTCACCAAACAGTAGCGAAAATATTAAACTAATTTTAGTTGCTAGAAGCCCTTATTTCTTAGCTAACTAACAGTTTATCCAACTCCCTAGCTCTCTTACTTGCATTGGGAGACAAAAAAATTGCTTTTGCGGAATAATAAAAATACTTAAAAAAGGTTTCATGGCTCATGAAATTGAGCCGAGACCGAAACATCCACAAAGGAAAATGCCGATGTAAGAGTAATAAATTTTCAATACTAAGAGACAAAGCAGAAGGCCAATCTTCTTTAAATTCCGGATGCGGTATAGGAACGAGTTGGTTTCTTTTTTGGTCACTGATTTAAAAAGAAATGTCTTTATGCGAAATTTTATGACTCTTTTGATAAATTTAAGAATGCCATTATCTGTACAATGAAGAAAGCAAATTCAGATGCTGAATATATCAATGAACTAAAATCTTTGCTGACTCTTAAATTTCAGCTATTTTAAAATCACTTTTTTATCCCGTGTGGAGTATAATGAATGGTAAAAAGCATTGTTATGCAAGAATTTTCTGTCACAATTATTATCAAATAATTTAATTCAGAACATAAAATTAATTCTTGGTTATATTTTCAATGGTTCGTGTAGGTTTTTGAAAATTTTTCAATTGATTATCAATGAGTTATGACAAAATTTTAATTTTTTTAAAAAAAACCAAAGTGTGGTAACCAATGGTTCGTGGAGGTTTTTAGCAAAAAAAAGGTAAAAGTCATAGTTTAGTAGTTGCTAAACAAAAAACAAGACTTCTACCTATGAATGTAAAAACACTCACAGCACAAATATTGGATAAAATGCCTGAAATAGGCAAATGGCAGAGCGATTTTTTAATAGAAAATTTTGATTTGCAGTGTCGAGTACGAGGCCGACATAATTTTTTAAACATGACTCGGTATAGTTCAATGAACGAATCTACTTTTCATGTTAACTATCAAAAAGGGTTTGACTTTAAACAATTTAATCTTCACTTATGCAATATGTTTTGTGAAGATGAAAGAACTGTAGCTTTTGACCCAAGTCATATTTCCAAAAGTGGAAAACATACACCAGGTTGTGGC
>CAYMSC010000463.1:0-5116 GCA_964392805.1 uncultured Saprospiraceae bacterium | reverse complement strand
TCTGACTTCTGACTTCTAAATTAATTTTTACAAATTTATCCCGTTTCTAGTATAGCTAATAAACCTCCTCCAACGCTTCTTTTTCCAACTTTTGCTCAATCACCGCTCTTTCAATATCTCTTCGAGCAGGTCGCTTACCTGTAAATAACCAGATTCGACCACGCTTGATAGAATTACTTAAATAGAGTAGGAGCGGTAATAAAAATAGGGTTAAGAAAGTGGCATAAGCAATTCCATATGCAATGGTAATTGCCATAGGAATTAAGAATTTTGCACTTCTGGACGTTTCATAAATTAGTGGCATTAATCCTGCAACCGTTGTGACAGACGTTAGGAAAATTGCTCTAAATCGAGACCGCCCCGCTTCGTATAAGGCTTCTTTAAAGGGTAAGCCTTTTTTCAAAAAGACATTAAATTTACTAACTAAAACCAATCCATCATTGACCAAAATTCCAATTAAAGCAATCACGCCGAGCGTGGATAACATACTTACTGGATAGCCATGTAACCAATGTCCCCAAGCGACCCCAACTAAGCTAAATGGGATTAATAAAAATAATAAAAGTGGCTGACTATAAGACCTAAAAGAGAAGGCGATAATCGCATACATCAAGAAAAAAGTAACAGGTAAAATAGACCGAAAAGATTTACCAATTTTTGCCGTTTCTCGACTTTGCCCTTCATATAATGGCGTTACAGAAGGAAACCGAGCCAGTATTTCGGGCATGATGACATTCTGAATATTTGCCATAATTTCTACCGAACTATCATCGGCATCTTTTAAGTCGGATTCTACTTTTATTTCTCGAATACCATTAAGGTGATTAATTGAAACTTCCCCTCTTTCTATGGAATAATTGGCAATTTCTGATAGAGGGACTCGTTCTCTGGATGCCGTGACAATCCGCATGTCATCTAAATTTTTGATAGATTCTCGTTCCGTTCTATCATACCGTACCCAGACCCTAATTTCATCTCTTCCACGCTGGAAACGCTGTACGGATTGACCAAAGAAACCCGCTCTTACTTGAGCCATTACCGTATTTAGATTCAGCCCCAATAAATAGGCATTTTCTTTTAGGGTTAATTCAATTTCTTTGATACCCGCAGGGTCATTATCCGTAATATCCTTCAAGCGAGGATTATTTTTAAAAGTCTGTTTGAGGGCTTCTTTTGCCCCTTTTAATTCTTTGATATTAGAACCAGTTAAAGAGATAGAGATAGGTTGCCCGCCAAAATTTCGCCCAGCACCAAACACTAAACTTTCTACTCCATAAACAGGCCCAACTTTTTCTTCAACAGCGTTGGCTATTACACTAGAATTAAAGTCTCTTTCTTCTCCGACCAATAAGTTTAACTCCAAAGTGGCATTAGAAATCCCTGGCCCAACTCTTCGGACCATATTCTGAATGACCGATTTGCCACCTGATTGTTTCTCCTTAAAATCTTCGTTTACGGCTACTGCTGCTTTTTCAATTCGTTCAATCAGTGCTACGGTGATGTCTTCACTTGTTCCCTCTGGCATGGTCAAATTGACACGAATTCGGTCACTTGAAAAAGGGGGAAAAAAGGCGGTTTTTATCACGCCGCCACCAATTGCGCCAATCGTCAAAATGAGTAAGGCTAATGGAATACAAAAAGCAAAAATTCGATAGGTTAAGAAGAAATGTAAAACAGGAGAGTATAAATTATCTCGCACCCAATTGACCGCTTTATCTGCCCATTTATTCAACAAAAACTGCTGACTTTCTTTTTTCATTGCTCTGGAATGCGAAATGTGAGCAGGTAAGAAAATTAAGGCTTCGATTAGAGAAAATAATAAAGTGACCACTACTACTACGGCAACTTCATAGTAGAAATCTCCAAAGCGACCTTCCAAGAAAAAGAATGCCGAGAAGGCAACTACGGTGGTTAAAATCGCTGAAATAATCGCTGTTCCAACCTCCATTGTTCCGTCAATGGCGGCTCTGGTTGGTGACTTGCCCATCTCATAATGGGCATAAATATTTTCTCCAATCACAATTCCATCATCCACTAAAATTCCAATGACTAGAATCATCCCAAAGAGGGACATAAAATTTAGGGTAATCAAATCGGGGACGATGATAAACATGCCTAAAAAGGAGACAGGTAAACCAAAGGCGACCCAAAATGCCAAACTAGGTTTTAAAAACAGGGATAAGAGTATTAAAACTAATATTATTCCCAATAAACCATTTTCACTTAAAATACGGGTACGATCTCTTAAATCTACCGAGCGGTCAGCTGTAATATTTAATTGTACATTATCTCTCTGACTATTAAATTTTTCAGCATAGGCTCTCATCAAATTGGATGCCCCTAAATATTCTTCATCATTGGTGGTTTGTACCCTAACTTGTACCGAAGGATTTCCATTAAAATAAATTCTATCAGGATTTTCTGACCATTTATCTCTTACTGTGGCAATGTCTTTCAATCGAATGACACTTCCCCCAGGGTCTGCTCTAATCACGATATAATCCAATTCATCGGCATAATAAGCCCGATTGGTGGCTCGGATTAAGTAGTCTTCTTCTTTAGTTTTAATATTTCCACCTGTGGCTAAAATATTGGCTCTTGCTACTGCTTGAGCAACTTCTGTAAAAGTTAGATTTTTTGCCAATAAATCATTTTCTCTGACCGCTATTTCTATTTCTTCTTGTGGAAAACCTGTAATTTCCACTTGAGAAATACCTTCCATATTCCGAATATCATCTTCGACTTGGTAGGCTATCTTTTTTAAAGTAACCAAAGGCACCTCTGTTCCACTCAAAGCCATACTGATTACCTCATTTAATTGTTCTCGTTTGGAAATAATCGGTGGTTCCATATCCACAGGAAAAGAAGGCACCCTGTCCACCGCATTTTTCACCTCCTGCAGCATGTCATTAATATCGTATTCTTCAAAAGTTTCAATCGTAATAACTGCTGAATTTTCAGAAGATTTAGAGGTGATTCTATCAATACCCACAATTCCCTTTAAATTATCCTCTATTTTAAGGACAATCCCTTCTTCCATTTCTGTTGGAGAGGCACCGGGATAGGTAATATTGATATTTATGTTTTTATTGGGGAATTGGGGATATAAAGAAAAATTCATCCTAGATAAACCGCCCAAACCAAAAATAAAAATGGCAAATAAAGCGACGTTCACCGCTACGGGAAATTTTATGAAATAGGCTATTACTTTACGCATGGCGATTATTTATTTTATCAGTTGTCGGTTCAGGCTGACCGTAAGTTCAATGTAGCCGCCAAATTTATTTGGCTGGCTCGTAAGTGCTCAATAGTTAATCGATAGTACAGACTTTACAGGCTGACGGTGAACACTAAAAACTTAAAAAGTCTCCAAGACTTGGGAAGTTTAATTCGTTGATTGCCAAGACTTCCCAAGTTTTAAAAACTTTTAAAATCTGAGAAAACCACTATTCACGGTTAGCCTGTTTAGTCTGTCGGGTTTACAAGCCTTTAGGCTTGTTTAGTCATAAGTGTAAAAAGTCTAAAGACTTTTGAACGGGACAGACTAAAGTCTGCACTACCAGCTATCTTTATTGAGAACTTACGCTGGCTCTATATAATGATTTGATAATCAGCAATTTGAAACTGCCGAATAAATTTGGCGTTTACGTAAAACGCATTAATGATTAAAGTTGTCAGTGACTAATTAATGCTTCATGGCAGTCTTATCTATTGTTTTTTCAACTGGCTTTTCAACTGGTTTATCATCTGAAAAAACCTGTACAGTCATTCCAGCATAGGCACTTGGAATGGCTTTTGCTAAAATCTGCATACCATCTTCCAAACCTTTGATAACCGCTGTATTTTCTTTGAAAAATATAGGTTCTACATTTACCAAATCTAAAATGGTGTCTCGGACGATAAATACCTTATTATTTTCGACGAGTAATTTCCGATTAATTTCGTAAGTGTTTTGCTCTTCTTTTGCAGTTATAGCTGCTTCCAAGTACATCCCTTCTTTTAATCCTTCTCCTCGAACTTGGATAAAAGTAGGAATCGTTTGAGAAGCAGGGTCTACTAAACTATTTACTCGGATTACTTTTCCCGTCCACTTTTTTGTCTTTTCTACATTATGCAATTGAACGGTTTTGCCGATACCCAATAACTCGCCATAAGCGGTATTGACCGCCACTTCTAATTCATAGGCACTATGGTCGATAAATTCGCCTAACTTCTGACCAGGTCGAATTAATGCACCGGGATTGACCATTGCTTGGGTCAATACACCTGAAAAAGGGGCAGCAATTGTAAAGTTTTGCAACTGCGCTTCTAAGTTTTTGACATTATAAAAGGCGGTGTAAATATTTCGACCAGAGAGAAACAGTTTTTCTTTTTCTGTTTCAGGTGCAGGTAAATCTTCCAAAGAATTATCGACATTAAAGCGGCGCACATAATCATCCCATTTGCCGATTGCATCGGGATAGTCCAATCGGAGGTCAGGAATCAATAAAACCAATTGGTTATAAAAACTACTCTTTTGCGCTTTTAGGGCAATCACTTCTTCTTTTTTATCCAATTCCAAGAGCGTTTCCCCTTTTTTATACCAAGTACCCGGTTTAAAAGCACGTCGACTATTATTAAAAATGCCTTGTACTTCTGCATAAATATCCACTCGATTTTTAGCGGCTAAATTGCCCGATGTAGTAATAGTAATAGGCGTACTGGAGTTTTTGACAACTTCTACGAATGCTCCTGTTTTTATCTTTTTTTCTTTGCGGGGTTTCCTTTCTTTTTTGTTGTTAATGGTTCTTTTAGCCATAAAAACAGAGCCACCAACAATTAATAGGCCCAAAATAGCTAGAATTACTTTCCTTATCATATTTCAAATTTCTTAGTGAATTTGCAAAAGTAGTATTTTGCAGCGCTTATCGCCAAGTCAATCACTGTTAATTTTTATCTCTAACACGAGAATAACTGCATAGTTCTAATTAAAATTTGATTTCTTTCTGATTTCTGATAATTGAAGGTAAGAGGGAGATATTATCTATTATATAGGGTGATTTGATTGTAAGTTCTCACTAAAACTGATACCACCTGTACAGATTTGGAATGTTGACCTTTAGGTTAGCAAATAATA
>CAYMSC010000462.1:0-5129 GCA_964392805.1 uncultured Saprospiraceae bacterium | reverse complement strand
ATGGCGGAGAATTGGCTTCTCCAGCAGATGCGCCTGAATCCATTACTTACCCTGTCGTAATTGAAGGAAATACCATGACGATTGATATTGATTTTGGTGGTATTGGATTCTGGCACTTCGTTTTAGAAAGACAAGCAACGACAAGTACTGTTGAAATAGCAAGTCAAGCATTATTCAACTTCTTCCCGAATCCAGCAAATGGTCAAATTCAAGTACAATCTGAAGAAGCAATTGATGCGTTGACTATTCACGACTTCACAGGTAGAGTCTTAATGACAAGAAGCAATCCTTCCTTAAATGAAACGGTTGATATTTCTAGTCTTACAAGTGGCCTATACATCATTCAGGCACGTATTGGTAACAAAATATCGGTAGAGAAATTATCTATCAATTAAGCATATTTAAAAAGGGCTTCCAGAACTTCGAGTTTCTGGAAGCTCTACTATTACGCTTAGTGAAATGTTGAAATAAAGTTAGCTATGACTTCAGACGATGTAGTTTTGTGAAAACGTAATAGCCAAATTTATTGGCTGATTCTTAACAAATATTGAACTTGCCAAAAATAAGTCTGGCGGTTAAGAAATAGTATCAAATTCACAAATTTATCCCATTTCTAGTATAATTTTAATACTTCACTTATAACATTCAATTCCAAAATCCATTTGGAACCAACTGCATTTAAAAAAATTGGTTAGGTTAATAGTTAGCTGTTTGAGGGACACTCCAAAGGGAGGACAACTCAATCAGCTAATCTTTTGTATTGACGAAAAATAGCTTAACTACCTATAGCGTGTCAGATAAAAAGTGACAATTGATTTAGAAATCAGATAAATCAGAAAGTTCCCAATAAGGATAGCTGGTAGACCGGATTGTCTATTGAGAACTTACATGACTCAGTAATAAATTATTGATTATCAAACATTTACACTTTAAAAGTCTGCCCCCTGACAGAAAAATTTAGCAGCCCATCCCTTCGGGTTCAGAATTTTCATTCTTCATGGTCTGACTTCTGACCTCTTTTGTTTATCTATTATACTCCGATTAAGACTCAAAGAATATGAATTATAAATTACTGATTTTCATAACATTATTTCTAAACGCAACAGGCGCCTTTGCCCAAAATCAAATAAACGGTCTTATAACGGATGCGCAAGGAGAACCACTAATTGGTGCATCCATATTGGTACAAGAAACTAATAGCGGTACCGTGACTGATATTGACGGACTATATGAACTAAACCTACCGCCTAATGCTAAGGTTTTAGTAGTTTCTTATACAGGTTACGAAGACCAAGAAGTGACAATTAATAATCGTACAGAGATTAATATTGTTTTAGCAGAAAGTGTTTCGCTATTAGACGAAGTGGTTGTAGTCGGTTATGGTACGCAAAAGCGTAGTAAAATTAGTGGTGCGGTTTCTACCGTAACTGCGGAGGAAATTACCGAAGCACCCATTTTACGAACGGAACAAGCACTGCAAGGAAGGATTGCAGGAGTACAAGTTTCTCAAAACTCAGGGTCACCAGGTAGTGCTTTAACCGTACGGGTAAGAGGAATCGGAACAATTAATAATAGTGACCCACTGTACATTGTGGATGGTATTCCAGTAGAAGGCATCGACTTTCTAAACCCAAATGATATTGAATCTATTAATGTATTAAAAGATGCTGCTTCTTCGGCAATTTATGGTGCTAGAGGAGCTAATGGGGTGGTTTTGATTACTACCAAAGGTGGAAAAATCAACCAAGAAGGAAAAATAAGCTACGATGCCTATTATGGTATTCAAAGCCCTTGGAAGCAGATGAACTTACTAAATGCTAGAGAATATGCCATTCTTTCTAACGAAGCTAGGATTAATTCGGGCATCGTACCTTTAGCTGAATTTGCTAATCCCGAATTGATAGGCGAAGGAACCGATTGGCAAGATGCGATTTTCCAAGATGCACCGACTTATAGTCATCAATTGAGTTTTTCAGGAGGTAGCGACCGGTCAAGTTATACAGCTTCTGGTAATTATTTTGTCCAAGATGGTATCATTGGTGGTCGCAAATCAGGCTTTGAAAGATATACCGTTCGCTTAAATACTAGAAATCATATAAAAGATTGGTTGACGGTCGGAAATACTTTAGGTTTTACTTTTTTAACTAGAAATCTTATCCCAGAGAACAATGAATTTATTACGCCGTTGGTACGGGCTTTGAATATGGATCCCGTAACACCTGTGCGTAAACCAGATGGTACTTTTGCCTATTCCTTTTTCTCCGATACAGATATTACGAATCCTATTAATGCCATTGAACAAATCAATGATACCTGGACAACCCATCGAATTGTAGGGTCTGTATACGGAGAAGTTGACATCACGCAAAAAATCAAATTCCGTTCTGTTTACAGCGTCGATGCTACTTTTGCGACTAGAGACATTTTTAGACCTCGCTTTGATTTGAGTATCAATCCAGTTTTAGGGGATGCTCCAGCAGGAGAAAGGAATTTGATTAATAGTGTGGGTAAAGAAAATAATACTTGGCGAAATTGGCAATGGGAAAATGTAGCAACTTACACCGATTTGATTGCAAATAGACATAATGTGGGTATTACTTTAGGAACGACCGTATTAAATAATCGGGCTGATTTCACAGGTGGTGGCAACACCAATTTACCAAGTAATGACCCCGATGATGCGTTCATTTCTAATACCATCGACCCAATTGCTTCTCAAAGTGCTTATGCTGCTGCGTCTGAATCTGCGCTATTGTCCTTTTTTGGAAAAGTCAATTATGATTTAGATGATAAATATCTATTTTCTGCTACTTTTAGAGCGGATGGCTCTTCTCGGTTTGGTAGAAATAATCGCTATGGATTTTTCCCTTCTTTTTCTTTAGGGTGGGTCATCAATCGAGAAAATTTTTGGGATATGGATGCCGTCAGTTTATTGAAGCTTAGAGGTAGTTGGGGACAAAACGGTAATGATAAAATTGGAGATTATAGTTTTTCAACTATTGTGAATGCGGGGCAAAATTATAGCTTTGGTCCTAACGAAATTATCACCAATGGTAATGTACCTTTAGTTTCAGCGAACCCTGATTTAAAATGGGAAACAAGTACCCAAACGAATGTTGGGGTAGATGTAGAAATGTATGATGGCAAAATTAACTTTGTCGCTGATTATTATATCAAAAATACCTCCGATATGTTGTACGCCGCGCCTATTCCATTCGTGGCAGGAACATTAGCACCTGTTAGAAACATCGGTGAAATAGAAAATAAAGGATTAGAATTATCCTTGAATTATCGAAATAGAGATAGTGATTTTAAATATAGTGTTGGCGGAAATATTGCTTTTGTATCGACCAATGTTATTAGTTTGGGAGAAGGTGGAGAGCCTGTTACCACAGGAAATGTTTTCTCTGCGGGCGCAGTCGCTAGAACCGAAGTGGGTCATCCTATTGCCTCCTTTTTTGGCTTTGTGACCGATGGTATTTTCCAAACCCAACAAGAAGTGGAAGCGCACGCTTTTCAAAATGAAAATACCGCACCTGGAGATATTCGCTTTAGCGATTTGAACCAAGATGGCATTATCAATAATTTGGATAGAGATTTTATTGGTAATCCTACCCCAGATTTTACCTATGGTTTTAATGCAGATTTTGAGTATAAAGGTTTTGATATGAGCTTATTTATACAAGGGGTAGAAGGAAATGATATTTTTAATGGTATTGTTCGATATGATTTCTCTTTCACCAATCGTCCACAATCTATCTTAAATCGTTGGACTGGTCCAGGGACCTCCGACTTTGAACCAAGAGTGACAGTAAATGACCCTAACTTTAATGCTAGAGTATCTGACCGATTTGTAGAAGATGGGTCTTATATTCGATTGAAAAACGTACAAATTGGGTACAATTTACCAAAGTCTATTATCAGTAAATTAAAAATGGAAAAATTCCGTCTTTATTTGAGTGCACAAAATTTATTGACGTTTACTGATTACTCTGGGCTAGACCCTGAAATTGGCGCAACACAAGGTGCCTTAGATTTAGGAATTGATAGAGGTTTTTATCCGCAATCAAGAACTTTCTTGGGCGGGGTAAATATTACGTTTTAAAGTAACTATTCAGAACAGAGAGTAGAGAACAGAGATTTATTTTTCGGAAATTTGACCATTTTTGAATCTATTAAATTAATATTTGCCGATACTAAGTCTCTTTTCTCTCAATGTAATGGTCTCTAATCTCTATTCTAAATAATCCGTTTTAAAAATAAAAGAGGTCTGACTTCTATTCAAAAATATATAGGATGAAAAATTTAAAATATTTAAGCCTTTCGATTGTTTTTCTTTTTGCTTGTCAAAAAAATGTCTTGGAAAAAAGTCCAATTATCGGCGTGACCGAAGAGAATTTTTATAAAACAGAAGCAGATGCCATCTCCGCAGTAAATGGGGCCTATGCTGCCTTACAATTTGAAATGACTCCTGCGGGGCACTTTCGATGGTTTTGGGGAGATGTTATGTCTGATGATACGGTAAAAGGTGGTTCGGGAGCAAATGACCAGCCGAATTTAGCGGCATTAGAAAATTTCCAAGGACCAACGAATACCGACTTTTTAGAAAGTGAATGGGCGGCTAATTACGAAGGCATTTATAGGTCTAATGTGGTATTGGAAAGAGTACCGGACATAGAAATGGACGATACTAAAAAAGCACAGGTTTTAGCGGAGGCTAGAACGATTCGTGCTTGGTTTCATTACTTGTTAGTTACGCACTTTGGAGATGTACCACTAGTAGATCATGTATTAGCTCCTAGCGAGTATACGATTGGTAAGAACCCCACTTCGGAAATATGGGCATTCATCGAAGCAGATTTAACGCAAGCAGTCGCAGATTTACCTAAAAAAAGCGAATATCCCATTGAAGATTTAGGAAGAGTTACTCAAGGAACAGCTCAGGGATTATTATTAAAAACTTATTTATTCCAATCTAAATGGGCAGAAGCTAAAGCCGTAGCAGAAGATTTAATTGCTTCTGGAGAGTACAGCCTAGTGCCAAATTATAATCAGATTTTTACGACCGGTGGAGAAAATAACGAAGAGTCTGTTTTTGAAATTCAATATATGAATGCTTCTGGAGGAAA
>CAYMSC010000461.1:0-5138 GCA_964392805.1 uncultured Saprospiraceae bacterium | reverse complement strand
CAATTTTACAGAGTCTATTGAAAATGCGATAAAATATTTGTTGAAATAATGACGCATCTACCGTCCTTCTTTTCTACAATTATCTAAAATAGCTACTCTAAATCTATTAGGATTATCCAATACCTCATAGAATTCATCCAAATAGCCAATCATTTCTTTTTTATCACGAGTATCTAAATAGGGAAAATCGTTGATAATTTGATAAAAAGTAGTTTTCTTTTCTTGAAAAAGAGGGATTTGTTTTTCTAAAACCCCTGATTCTCTACACATTCCGAGGTATAGCCTATCGGTAATAAGCTCTATATTAATCCCTTCTCCATGCACCGCATAGGGGGCATTGACCAAGCCTGCATAATCAAAATCGTAAGCGATGGGAAGAGGCAAAGGATAGTCATAACATTTGATTAAGCGAACATTATGACTACCAACTGCAGACCAATCCGTATTGCCAATCATGTATTGAAAGAGATTCATTTTATCCAATTGTTCTGCATACATATACTTTGACCGAAGTCTTTTTGGTTTGGTACATCTTGCATTGAGTCGAGTTGCCATTTCATCCTGATTCTCAATAAAAAAGGCATAAGTTACGATAGGTTTCCATTTATCTTCTGTATCAATAAATTCGATTTCTGCTAATTGAGTTCTAAAACTTATATCAGTCAGGGCTTGATATAGTTGATAAATAAGGTATTCTTTAAGTAATAATTTTCCATAGAAACCTCCTTTTCTACAGCCAACCACTAGTTTCAAATCATTGAAACTAGAATCCATTTCATTAGCAACGAGCCATTTTTTCTTTAACTTAATTTTTAAAGGAGGGTAGTAGCACACTTGTTTCCGAATATTTCCCCTCGCTCTAGTTTTTGCTGCCCATTCTACGGATGCCCCTGTTTTATCTTCAAAAGTGAGCGTCAAGGGTTGCCAATCTTCTTTATACTTTTTGGTAACTAATTGTTTGGTGTTGGTTTTGATAGTCATTTTCAAAATACTATCTCTTTGAAAAGTTTTAAAGAGGGTTGGTCCAACGTCAATTACGGTTGTTTCTTGTGCAAAACTAGTGCTGGAAATAATAAATAGCAATAAAAAAGTACCTAAATTAGGAATAAGTTTTAGGAGTGGGAGGATTTTTGAATGGAGACTGGTCATATCTTGTGTTTTTATTTTTTCAAAGTATGTTTTTATATATGTGCTGTAAGGAACGCGATAAAAATAAATTCAGATTCTGTCAAAGTAATTAAGATAACTAAACGGTTCACTTTAAGTGACTTATCTTAATTCTTTGACTCAGAAGAATCTGAATTTATTTTTATCTTACTACTAAGGGTCGTTCCTATGGCAAATATAATAAAAGTATAGTTTCTGGATTATTAGAATAGGCTAAATGTTTACTTAATCCTTCCTTAAGGACATTAAAACTTTCCAAACGTGGCCTATTGTCTTCTGAAAATATTTGATATGCGAGAAAAGTCCTAAATAAAATAAAGCGATTGGAGGAACTTTAGAGCAATAAAAACAATTTGTAGTGAAAAGCTATAAACAGTTTTGTAAGTAGTTTGAGGAGCATATTGGATTTTTGATACGCCAATACGTTCCTTTTTTATTAAAACCAACTTATCAATTTTTAAGCAGATTAACCCTTCTGTATTCGTCTCTCCAAATACGATTATTTTAAAATCCGCTCTTCATTTTCATCTTTAGTTCCTTTTAGTATAGGTAGTTTCCACAATTTATTATTTCTTTGTTACTTACAAATCGAACCAAAGAATTGAATTTTTAGTATCCTAATAGTAAGATAAAAATAAATGTTCAATTTTTTAGCGTCGAAGGATTAGCTAAAATACTTAAAATGAAGCGTTTATTTAACGAATCATTTGATGCAATTAAACATTTATTTTTATCGATTTCCCTAAAGAATCTTTGGTTTTGATAATCACTTTTATTAATCAATCTATTACAATTTTATTAAATGAGTAATAATAAATATGACCTTGGTTTAATTGGCTTAGGTACAATGGGCAAAAACCTATTGATGAACATGGTCGATAATGGCTTTGAAGTGGCTGGTTATGATAAAGATACCGCTAAAGTTGATTCATTAGATGAGGAAGACGGAGATATTTATGGGGCTAAGACTGTTGAAGAATTTATTGGCGTTTTAGAAAAGCCTAGACGTATATTTTTATTAGTGCCTGCGGGTAAAATTGTAGACTACGTTATTGCCGACTTAGTACCACATTTGGAGAAAGGCGATATTATTATGGATGGCGGTAACTCTTTCTTTCAAGATACCATGCGTCGGCAAAAAGAATTGGATGAAAAAGGCATTCACTTCTTAGGAATAGGCGTTTCTGGTGGAGCAGAAGGGGCGAGAAGAGGTCCAAGCATGATGCCGGGCGGTAATCGAACAGCCTATAATAAGGTGAAACCGATTATGGAAGCCGTAGCCGCTAAAGTAGGAAAGCAACCTTGTGTTACCTATTTGGGAGAAGGTGGAGTAGGGCACTTTGTGAAGATGGTCCATAATGGCATTGAATATGGCATGATGCAATTATTAGCAGAAGCATATGATGTGATGCACCGAGGATTGAAGATGGAAAATTCAGCTATTCAAGCTGCTTTTGAAGAATGGAATAATAAAGAATTACGTTCTTTCTTAGTTGAAATTACAGCAGAAATTTTCAAAGCAAAAGATAACTTAGGCAAAGGAGATTTGATAGATGTCATAATGGACAAAGGAAAGCAGAAAGGGACAGGAAAGTGGACTTCTCAAGAAGCATTGGATTTGGGCGCAGCAGTACCAACTATTGATTTAGCGGTGATTGCTAGAGTAGTTTCTGCACTTAAGACAGAAAGAGTAGCCGCTTCTGAGATTTTAATAGGACCAGATGCGCCAATCAAGAAAGACGCAAAAACGATGGTCAGAAGACTAAAGAATGCGACTTTATTTTCCTTTATTATGTCCTATGCGCAAGGAATGGCGATGATGAAAAGTGGCTCGGAAGAATATGGTTTTAATTTAGATTTTGAAGGCGTTGCTCGAATTTGGAGAGGAGGATGTATTGTGCGGTCAAAATTATTAGAAGATTTTAGAAGAGCCTATAAAAAAGATGCACAGTTGCCTAATTTATTAGTTGATGAACGAATTGCTAAAGTGGTCAACAAGACACAAAAAGATACAAGAACAGTCATTAGTGAAGCGGTCAAAGCAGGTATTCCTGTTCCATGTTTGATGGCTAGTTTATCCTATTTCGATAGCTACCGAAGTGCTAGATTACCAATGAATTTAGTCCAAGCACAACGAGATAACTTTGGGTCGCACACATACGAAAGATTGGATAAAGAAGGCGCTTTTCACTATGATTGGATGTAGATAGTTGACAACTTTTAATAAAACCATTTTCCTTTATATTATGAATAACATTATCAAACCAGAACCAACTATTATCTTTATTTTTGGAGGTAGTGGTGATTTGACCAACCGAAAATTAGTTCCAGCCTTATACAATTTGTATTTGGACAATTATATGCCAGACCAATTTTCTATTGTTGGCTTAGGTAGAACTAAATTTACCGATAAAGAATATCGAGGAAAAGTCTATGAGGGGGTCAAGGACTTTTCTCGGCAAAAGGGGACTAAAGAACAGTGGGATGAATTTGCTAAATCTGTTCATTACCAAGTGAGCGATGTCTTTGATGAGAAAAGTTACAAGGCAATGGGCAAGGAGATTAAAAAAGTGGAAAAAGAATGGGGCGTACCTCCAAACGTTATTTTTAATTTAGCGATTGCTCCCTCCTTGATGGATGATGTGGTAACGAATTTAGGAAAATCGGGTATTTGTACAGACCCTGAATGTACTCGATTGGTGATTGAGAAACCTTTTGGACATGATTTAGAAAGTGCAAAATCACTGAATAAACTATTGACAACTTATTTTGACGAAAGTCAGATTTATAGAATAGACCACTATTTGGGGAAAGATGCTGTTCAAAATATTTTAGTCTTTCGTTTTGCCAATTTATTATTTGAACCTATCTGGAATCATAATTATATTGAGCATGTGCAGATTACCGTTTCGGAAAGTATTGGCGTGGGAGATAGAGGAGGCTATTATGATAAATCGGGTGCGCTGCGAGACATGATTCAAAATCATGTCCTACAATTACTTTGTTTTATTGCTATGGAACCTCCAGGGTCTTTTAAAGCAGATGAAATTAGAAATCGAAAGGTAGATGTATTGAAAGCTATCCGACGTATATCAGAGGATGAAGTAGACGATTATGCAGTCAGAGGGCAATATCGAGAAGGTTGGTCGAAGGGGGAACCCGCTAAAGCTTATAGAGAAGAGGTGACTAAAAATCCTAAAACAGATACCGAAACTTTTGCTGCGGTAAAGTTTCATATTGATAATTGGAGATGGACAGGCGTGCCTTTTTATGTGCGTTCTGGAAAGCGAATGCCTAAAAAGACTTCCGTGATTGCCATTCAATTTAAAAATGCACCGCATCAAGTTTTTCCTGAAAAGACGGCTAGTACGATGCGACCAAACAGAATTACGATTGCGATTAGTCCTGATACGGGGATTAAGATGCGTTTTCAAGCAAAACGCCCTGGCTTAGATATGATGCTGAATCCAGTAGAAATGAAATTCAATTACTCTGAAACGTATGAAGACGCACAACCAGAAGCTTACGAGACCTTATTGCACGATGTGATGACGGGAGATGCTACTTTATTTATGCGGTCGGATGAAGTGGAACAAGCTTGGGATTTATTGATGCCTATTTTAAATGCTTGGGAAAAGAACCCAGCCTATTATTTCCCGAATTATGATGCTGGTTCAGAAGGGCCTCAAACGGCAGCTCGATTGATTGCTAAAGATGGGTATCACTGGTTTACTTATCGGGAATTATAATTTGACAGGGAAATTCGTAACTATTCAGAACCGAGAGCAGAGCATAGAGAGCAGAGATTTATTTTTCGGAAATTTGACCATTTTTGAATCTATTAAATTAATAGTTGCCCATTACTAACTGATGTTACGCACAAGCACCAAAGGTGCGACATATATTAACATGGGGCGAAGCCCTATAGAAAATGAATACTGTTGAAACGCTAGCTCTGAAGGAGCGACCTA
>CAYMSC010000460.1:0-5139 GCA_964392805.1 uncultured Saprospiraceae bacterium | reverse complement strand
AACTTTTCTCAGTCGTTTACATATTATAAAAACGACTTTTCGTTCGCCCTAATTACCATTAAAACAAAAACAAAGCCGATAACGAATATACATCCATTATCGGCTTTTATATTTCGGCAAAAAATCTAGCAGACTTGGTATCCTATAAGTCGAATGCTACTCTACACCTCTTCAGGCATGACAACTCCAATACTCAATTCTTCTAACTGCTCTCCAGAAATCGGAGAAGGTGCATCAATCATCATATCTCTACCCTGATTGTTTTTAGGGAAAGCAATGAAATCTCGAATAGAAGACGAACCATTCAACACGGCACACAAACGGTCAAATCCAAATGCGATACCGCCGTGTGGAGGCGCACCATATTCAAAAGCCCCTAATAAGAAACCAAATTGAGCTTCTGCCTCTTCAGGAGTAAAGCCTAATAATTCAAAATTCTTAGACTGCAATGCTCTATCGTGGATTCTGATAGACCCACCGCCGATTTCAGAACCGTTGATAACTAAATCATAAGCATCTGCTTTTAGATTTTTCATCGTTTGGTGGTCACCATTCAACATATTTGGAATCTCTTCTTTTTTAGGAGAAGTGAATGGGTGGTGCATCGCATGAAAACGTTCAGATTCTTCATCCCATTCTAAAAGCGGGAAATCTACTACCCAAAGAGGTTTGAAATCACCAGCTTTGATTAAGCCCAATCGTTTACCCAATTCCAAACGCAGCTCACTTAATTGCTTTCTCGTCTTATCCGTTTCGCCAGAAAGAATTAATAGCATATCACCAGCCTCCGCTCCTGCTTTTTCGCCCCACGCTTTTAAAGTCGCTTCCTCATAAAATTTACCAACAGAAGATTTGATAGAACCATCTGCATTAAATTTCACGTTCACTAAGCCTTTCGCCCCAATCTGTGGGCGCTTCATCCACTCTTCTAGTTTCTTAAGGGCTTTATTAGAAAAATTACCTGCTTCTCCTTTGACACAAATCCCTACGACTAGTTCTGCATTATCAAAAACGCTGAAACCATGACCTTGGGCTAAATCGTTTAATTCGGTGAAAGGCATACCAAATCTTAAATCTGGTTTATCTGAGCCATATAATTGCATGGCATCATCATATTGCATCCGAGGAAAGTCGCCTAAGTCAATGTTCATAGTTGTTTTGAACAAATGCTTAGTCAAACCTTCAAAAGTATTTAGAATTTGCTCTTGCGTCACAAAAGACATTTCGCAGTCAATTTGTGTAAACTCAGGTTGACGGTCAGCTCGTAAATCTTCATCTCTAAAGCATTTTACAATTTGAAAATACTTATCAAAACCAGACACCATCAACAATTGTTTAAAGGTCTGTGGAGATTGTGGCAAGGCATAAAACTGTCCACCGTTCATCCGACTTGGCACCACAAAATCTCTCGCCCCTTCAGGTGTACTTTTAATTAATACAGGCGTTTCGACCTCAATAAAGTCATTACTCGCTAAATATTGACGGGTAGCAATTGCTAATTGGCTACGGAAAATAATATTACGCTGTACAGAACTTCTTCTCAAATCCAAGAAGCGATACTTCATTCGGAGGTCATCACCACCATCTGTTTCTTCTCCAATTGTAAAAGGAGGAACTTTAGAAGCATTTAAAACATCCAAAGTATTCACTTTAATTTCAATATGTCCAGTTGGAATTTTGTCACTCTTAGAAGACCGTTCGATAACTTCACCAGATACTTTAATCACAAATTCTCTACCTAGCGTACGAGCAGTTTCCATCAATTCAGGAGTAGACGTTTCTTCCGAAAGCATGATTTGGGTAATCCCATAACGATCTCTTACATCTATCCACATAATAAACCCTTTGTCTCTTATCGTTTGTACCCAACCACTTAGCGTAACTTCTTGACCTATTTCGGAGGTTCTTAATTCACCACAATTATGTGTTCTATACATTTTTCCTATTATTTATAATTAATGTCTATTAGTTTAGTATGTTCGCCAATTTTGAATTTTGTCCCGACAATTTCAATCGGGACAAAATTCAAAATTAGCTATGACATTGATTGGTTACAAGATAATTTAAAAGTGCAAATTTACACTTTCTATCAGATTTCTACTATATACAATATTAATAAGGAAAAGATTCATTTTTTAATGAAGGAAAAATGATACAAATACAGTACCTAATAAAGATAGCATACCCCTTGAGTATTTTCAAAATTCGACCTATAAAACACAAAAAACACCTATAGCTAATATAAATTGTATTAATAAAATATAATAAAAATAATCATAAACTACTAATTATCAATAATTTACATCAAAAACCTATAATTATCCTAAGAAGTCATTTAAAAAAAATACCAGTTATCAAAAAAAACACCTAGGATAAAAGAATTTTAATACCACCTGTCAAACATGGCTCAAAAGCAATAAATTATATGCTTATCTTTATACTGGCAAAACAACTTTTTTGTCACATACTAGAAAAAACACGCTATTATCTAAGAAGTAAATTAGAAATATAGCGCTCCCCCTAAGCTTAATATTTCTACAAACTTAAACTACTACTATAGAGAATACTATTATGATTGACTTTTCCAATAGAAAATACTCCGCCTTATTGAAATGAATAATCCCATTTCGCCAAATGCGGCATTTAACTATATTGGATTTAAAAAGCAAAAAATAAAGTGAATAATAATACCATCTTTCAAATTCAATTAGAGCATGGTTAAATTTTTCATGATTGAGCGAAAGTGAGCAAATTTTATTTTGTAGTAGGCAAAAATTATCCTTTTGGCTGGTCAAAATTTTTAACAACCTACAAGATAAAATTTGCCACTTGTAGCCAATTGATGGAATTTCAAACATGCTCTTAATGCTAATCAAATAGATCTTCTCTCAAAATCTCTCTTCAAATCAACAAAGTATAATTAACCTATTTTTTCACTTATTCAATTGATTGGTAAGTTGTAAAACTTAGAACGCATAAGTCTGGGCTAAATCCTAAAAGCTAAATTAGCAGGTAGGAATCATTAAACAAAACAATTAGTCTACACCTGATTGTCATAGACACTATTGCATTTTCTAAAAGTAAACAACTACCAACATTAATTTTTTAAAACTCCATTTATTATGAGAAAACTTCTAGTACTTTTTTATTTATCATTTATGACTATTAGTTTGGCTTTTGCAGGTCAAACGGTAGAGGTTAGTAATAATCAGCCCTTTGTAATAAGCCAAGCTGCCAATTTTACCAACATGACAGGCAATTCTCACTATAGTCTAGAATGTGGTTGGGGCTTCTTTTCTGACCGGCCCGGTAACCACAAACCATATGAGAATAGCAGTGATTATTTCACAACCATATGTGCGGATGACCCAAGTAAGGCGGTAAGTATTACTTTCCAACAATTTAACCTTGAAAAATTTGACCAACTAACGGTATGGGATGAGTTTAGAACAGGATATGTTACAGCTAACACCACTCCTGCATTATTGAATGTAAACACACCAGGAGTAGATGATGGAGTAGATTTTCTTGGCACCTTTACTGGACCGTCCTCTCCTGGAAGAATTACTTCAAAAAGAGGTTGTTTGACATTCAGGTTTCAGTCTGATGCGAGTGTAGTAAAAACAGGTTGGTACGGAAAGATTGGCTGTGTGAACAGACCAGTTGTAGACCCATGTCCAAGGTTCGAGAGTCGATATGTTGATTCAGAGATTAAATGTGGGGTAACTATCACAGACGACACCTTTAGAGGAGAGAATAATTTTGAAGCGTATGGTTCTTGTACTAATCCAGACAGGCCTTCAGCTGGCCGAGAATTAATTTATCGATTTGTAAATTACTCAGCAAGTGACTTAACCTTTACCTTAAGAGAAATGAATGGCAGTCAACCGAAGTTATTGAATCTGTTCATTTTAAATGATTGTAACGCTAATGCTTGTACGGACGCTATTTTAAGGCCCGCACCTAATCCTAATCAGGGAGTTGAGTCCATTACAATTCCTAATGCAGCTGCCGGTGTTTACTATGTAGTCGTAGATGGAAATCGTACTTATGCAAGTAATCCTTTCCGATTATCCGTTGAATGTACGGGTGGAGATTTTACAACTTGTTCAGATCCATATTACTATGACGACTTTGAAGCAAAAGACAGAAATGTAAATAGACCAAGCCCAAACATCGACTATGAAGTAGGAGACTACCTCACTATTGTAAATCCATTCTGGTTCAGACGAACTGGTAGCGTTGGGTTAAGAGATGCAAAAATTAGCGATGATAGATCAAGCAATGGTTTTAACTCCTTAGAAATTAACCGAGCAGAAGAAGCAACACAAGATGTATTTCTAGATTTAGGACAACAATTCAGAGGGGTTCATAGAATATCTTTTGATATATTTATTGAACCTAGCGCAACTGCATTCTTTGGAATTTTTGGCGGAGACAATAGCGAACCTTGGGGTTCTATCAGCAAGGAGTTTGGTCAGGATAGTGGTATGCAAGGTAGATGGTTTGACGTAGAAATATTTGTAGATTTAGACCGAAACCGATATACTTTATTCATGGATAATCGATGTCAGTCAAGTTCAGGTAGCTATACCTTAAACTTAGATGCCTTAAACTTCTACGGATTGCCACTAGCGCACTACTATATAGACCGTATTTGTTATGGTCCAGTTAGCCGAATCCCATCAGCAGGTTCTATTACTAGAGTAGCCATTGATATGGAAACGCCACTGTTTGAAGAAGAATTGGTATTGCAAGCAGAAGCTAGTTTTGGTGCAGTAGAAACAGGTCTTGGAAGTAGCGAAATCACATTAGCTGTGGATAAATTAGTAGCAGATGATTTGAAAGTAATGCCAAATCCAACGACGGGTTCAACGTTAATTGCTTTAGATTTAGGACAAGAACAAGCCGTGCAATTGCAAATATTTAGTCCAACAGGTCAACTAGTCCGAGACATTCCTTTAGGTAAGACGACCAGTATTAGACAAGAAGTCGATTTAAGTGATTTAATAAATGGGCTATATATTTTGAGAGCAACTGGAGAACAATCAGTAATCACGAAGAAGATAATTCTTCAAAAATAGATTACTTAGTAACGACGAAATAATAAGTTGGTCATCTGGACGAGCTTATTTTGGT
>CAYMSC010000459.1:0-5159 GCA_964392805.1 uncultured Saprospiraceae bacterium | reverse complement strand
GCTTCGCCCCATGTTAATATATGCCGCACCTTTGGTGCTTGTGCGTAACATCAGTAAGTAACAAATAACTATTTTCAAGCGGAGGCTCTATCATTGATGGCCTATTTTATTTCCTAGTTAGCAAAAGAAAATTGGTGGGCTAATCATTTTCTATAATATATGCTTGCAGATAATTGGCAAAAAATAGGAAAAAACGAATTTGTTTTATCTTTATCGTAAACTGGAATTTTCCATATAAATCGACTTTTCTACGATGGCGTATTAAAAATTAGTTGGATTAATTCCTCAGATTATCATATATTTGCCCCATAATTACCTAATTGGTGTATTTTTTACACTAAGTAACGGCAAAACAATAACTTGAACATCTAGGACGGCTTCTTTTGCTCCTATTTTTACTTTAAAATCGGTCATAGTATCAACAATACTCCCTCTTTTAAAGAAAAACTAGAACCAAAATAAGCTCGTCCAGATGACCAACTTATTATTTCGTCGTTACTAAGCCCTATTAAATCTAATAGGATTTTACTAAAAATACTTATAAATATTCAGATTAAAGTTAATAAATAATCACCTGATTTTGATTTGAATACATACCTAAACTTTAAAATAAGAGGTTCAGTAATTTTGATAATTACTACTCTCAAAAATTCAAAACATCATGGCAAAGAAAGTTGCAATTAACGGTTTTGGTCGAATTGGCCGTTTGGCTTTTAGAAATTTATTAAAGAAAGACGGCATTGAGGTTGTTGGTATCAATGATTTAACAGACAATGCTACTTTAGCACATTTATTAAAATATGATTCTGCTCAAGGTCCTTTTGAAGGCACTGTGGATTCAACAGATGATGCTTTAATCGTAAATGGTACAAAAATCGCGGCTTTCTCTCAAAGAAATCCTGCTGATTTACCTTGGGGTGACTTAGGTGTAGATGTAGTTTTAGAATGTACGGGTATCTTTAGAACTAAGGATAAAGCTGGTTTACACTTACAAGCTGGTGCGAAAGACGTAATCATGTCTGCGCCTGCTAAAAGTGAAGGGGTACAAACTATCGTTTTAGGGGTAAATGATGCAGATTTGGACAGAAGAAAGAATGTATTTTCTAATGCTTCTTGTACCACTAACTGTTTAGCTCCTGTGGCTAAGATTTTGAATGATAACTGGGGCATTAAAGTGGGTTCTATGACGACGACGCATGCTTATACGTCTGACCAAAGAATGCAAGATGCGCCTCACTCTGATTTAAGAAGAGCTAGAGCGGCGGCTTATAATATTGTACCTACTTCAACGGGTGCAGCAATCGCCGTAGGAAAGGTAGTTCCTGAAGTAGCTGGTAAATTATCTGCTATTGCAGTTAGAGTTCCTGTTATTACTGGTTCTATGATTGAAGTGAATGTAGTGGTTGAAAAAGCAACGACTGTGGAAGAAATCAATGCAAAATTCAAAGCATTAGCAGAAGGGGAATTGAAAGGTATTTTACAATACACAACTGACCCTATCGTTTCTAGTGACATCGTTAGAAACCCACACTCTTCTATCTTCGATTCTTTAATGACCAGAGTTTTAGATGGTAAATTTGTGAAAGTAGTTAGCTGGTACGATAATGAAGCTGGATATTCTGCTAGAATTGCAGATTTAACGGCTAAGATTTTGAAGGTATAATAAATACGGTGAACGGTATACGGTTCACGGTTTGCCTCCGTAAATAATTTGGAAAGCACTATACTCTATGGGTGTAGTGCTTTCCCTTTTTACAGGTGACAGGATGACAGGATTTTGCGGGTCTTACTTTTTAGACGTGTTCAAGGTCGTGTTCTTCAATTTTTGGGTGCTAACTTTTTAATAATAATGCCTCATTACCTCATAAATCTCTTCACTTTATCAACCTTATCAACCTTACATAATGACCCTAGACTTCAATAATAAAAAAGCCCTTGTTCGGGTAGATTTCAATGTTCCTTTAAACAAAGAGTATACAATTACGGATGATACTCGAATTCGTGCGGCCTTGCCTACGATAAAAAAGATTTTGGCAGATGGTGGTTCGGCTATTTTAATGTCTCACTTAGGTCGACCGTTGAAAAAGAAAAAAGAGGATGGCAGTATCAACGTGGAGAAATTCACTTTAAACCATGTGACCAACCATGTCGCCAAATTATTAAAAACTAAAGTGCATTTTTGCCCAGAAACAGTTGGTACTCAAGCTACTAAGATGGCGTCGGAATTGCCTAAGGGAGAAATCCTAATTTTGGAAAACACCCGTTTCCAAAAAGAAGAAGGTAAAGGAGAGGAAAGTTTTGCTAAAAAATTAGCAGCCTTGGCAGATGTCTATGTCAATGATGCTTTTGGTACAGCACACCGAGCGCATGCTTCGACGACGACTGTCGCTCAATTCTTTGCAAAAGGCGCCAAATCATTTGGCTTTTTAATGCAAAATGAAATTGAAAACGCTAATAAAGTATTAAATAATCCTGACCGTCCTTTGACGGCTATTATTGGTGGCGCAAAGGTGTCTGATAAGATTTTATTATTAGAAAAATTATTGGAATTTGCTAATAATGTGATTGTCGGTGGTGGGATGGCTTATACTTTTATGAAGGCTCAAGGTGGTCGAGTGGGTAATTCGCTGGTGGAGGATGACCGTTTGGAATTGGCTTTGAAATTGATTGAAAAAGCTAAGAAAAGAGGGGTTAAATTATTATTACCTAAAGACTCCATAGCAGCGGATAACTTTAGTAATGAAGCCAATATTGCCACTAAATACACTAAAAGAATTCCTCAAGGTTGGATGGGTTTAGATATTGGTCCAAAGGCGATTGAAGACTTTAACAAAGTGATTAAAAAATCTAAGACTATTTTATGGAATGGCCCAATGGGTGTTTTTGAAATGTCCAACTTTGCAACGGGTACTAAGTCTATTGCTCAGGCGGTGGCTGATGCTACTTCGAATGGAGCTTTCTCTCTAGTCGGAGGCGGTGATTCTGTGGCGGCGGTGACGCAAATGGAATTGAATGATGATGTGAGTTTTGTGTCTACGGGTGGTGGAGCGATGTTGGAATTTTTGGAAGGTAAGGAATTGCCTGCTATTGCGGCGATGACTAAGTAGGATGAGTTTTTTCCACACGGATTTGTTTCCACACGGATTTTGATATATTTTAGTTTAGAAAAAGGTAGTTCTGTATGGAGCTACCTTTTTTAATTTTGAGATTCAAAACAATAAATTGGTGTTTTTTGTCTAAAAGTTATTAGTTTTGAAAACTCGAATGCCAAATGTCAGTAAAAACTAATTTTACAGTAGAAAACTCACACAATTTATGGGTCAAGAAATAGCTAAAAGTCCAGAAATTTTAGAAAAAGAAGCTTTAATTAAAGATTTGCAAAGTCAATTAAAAAAGCGAAAATCTATTTTAAAAGGACTAAAAACAAGATTAGAAAATACCAAAAATCAAATTACAGATGTGCAGCGTTCTGGAAGTGGACAAGTGATGAGTAAGATGTCGCAGATGGAGCAACTCCGTTTGGAATTATTGGATTTGATACAGCAGATGAGTCAACTAAAAGGTCTAAGTCGGGAGGATAAGGCGGCTTTAAAAGATATGAAGCAACAATTTTCTGATGAGGATATATTTGGGGAAGGATTTAGTGATTATAAAGCGCAAATGAAAGATATGGAATCTGAAGATTTTGAAGCTCAATTTGATGAAAATGAACGGGCTAAAATGAGGGATATGTTTGAAACTTTTGCGGTAAAACCCGATAAAGTTGAACAAAAAAATATTCGTAAGATTTTCATCAATTTATCCCAAAAATTCCATCCTGATAAAGCGACAACTAAAGCAGATGAAAAGGAGTATCACGAAATGATGCAAAAAATTAACGAAGCGTATCAAGCGGGGGATATTCAAACGCTATTGGAATTAGAACAACTTTTCCTAAGCGAAAAATTGGATTTGACAAAAGTTCAATCTTTCTCTGTCGATGTGTTGCAACAAGAAATTGACCGATTAGAAAGAGATTTACAGTTTATTGAAAATCAGATAGATAGAAATAGTCAAGAAATTAAAGCGCTTAGAGCTTCTGATTTGGGGCTGATGTTGACAGATTTGGCAAAAGCAGAAAAAGAAGGTATGGGGTTAAATGCCGCTTTTGCTGAATTAGATGAATCTATTCGCAGATTTACTCAAATGAGAGATGCTTTTTCGGAATGTATAAAAGTGGGGAATATTCAACCGCTCCACGAAATGATGATGGCTGAAAATGCGATGCAGCCTTCCCAAGAAGAGATGATGGCGATGCTGGAAGAGATGATGGGTGGGAAAATGAGTCCTGAGGATTTAGCGGATATGTTTGGTGGTGATGATTTCTTTGGCGAAGGAGATACAAGTCATGCTAAATTTGAAATAGATATGTCTGTTAAAATAGCTAAAAAAGTGTACGATGAGGAAAGCGGTATTGCACTTGGTGGTTTACAAGGCAGAGTGGTGGATATATATGCGGAACCAGGCTTTGGAGTAATGTACGAAATTGAATTAGATAGCATCTCCGTTAACAAATTACCACTTGAATATATCGCCAAAATGGTAGCTATCGAAGAAGATTTTCAAAATTTTCAAATAGAAGAGTCGGATTTAAAAAAATGTCAAGCCAGAGATAGTACGGATGACACATTAGGGGCTTATCGGATGCTTTTCAATGAATTTAATTGGAATCACAAGGATGAAGCTACTAAAAAAAGATTAAAAAGTATTCTTTTGGAAGACGCTAATAGCTTAGATAGCGAAAATTGGAATGCCTTCTTGCTTAAAAACCTAAAGTTTCCAATTGCCGTCCAATCGAGGGGACTCATGGAGTTTAAAAGAGGAGAGAAATTTAAAATAACTGGAATCGCAGGCAATAATGATACACTTGGATTAATTGTAGATGTAAAATATCGAAATAGATTGGGCGATTATCCCCTTTTTGACTTAATGCCTACTGCTAAAAATAAAGGCCTTCGACAGATTTTTGAGGATTATCTAATTTGGGCAATAGATATTCTCGAATTAGACAGATTTTAAGTAACGACTAAAAAATAAGGTCGGCATTTGGAGCTAGAGATTTTGTTCTAGGACTAGGCATTTTTTTGAAGAATAGCCCCGCTATTCCTCAAAAAAATAAC
>CAYMSC010000458.1:0-5169 GCA_964392805.1 uncultured Saprospiraceae bacterium | reverse complement strand
AAGATAAAATTTGCCACTTGTAGCCAATTGATGGAATTTTAAACATGCTCTAAGTGAGGCATTAATCCTCTAAAAGTTGCAAAAATACGAATCTATAAGGAAAAGAAACAAACAAAATCAGAAATTATTTATATGCCAGCTAGACTTATTGCTATCCCATTTTTAATTTTGACAGTGGTCTTTGGTTATTGGACACTCGAAAAAAGTAATATTTTTTCTTATTTTTTATTAGTTTTTATGATTGCCTTAGCACTTATCTACACGTTTAGCCCTCAAATTAATTGGTGGTGGTATAAACGGCATCCCCCTGAAATTGATAAGCAGATGCGGCAATTATTAATAGATAATCTTCCTTTTTATAATAACTTATCTGTCAACAATAAAAAGAAATTTAGAAATCGAATGGCACTTTATATGATGGCCGTTGATTTTATGCCAAAAGGTTGGGATAATGTTCCAAGTGATATTAAAGGAGTCATTGCCACCAACATAGTGCAAATGACCTTTAATCAAAAAGATTTTTTATTACCAAAATTTGAAAGAATTGTTGTTTATACCATTCCATTTCCTTCTCCTCAATTTCCAAAAAACTTGCATGCCTCGGAGATTTATGCGGAAGATGGAGTGCTACTTTTTTCAGCCCAACAAATGATGTGGCCTTTTCTCCAACCACAACAATATTACAACCTCGTTTTGCACGAGTACATCAAGGTTTATCAATTGTCTTATCCAAATAAAGATTATCCGATATTAAAAGAAGAAGATTGGCAAGTGTTGACACAAATCAGTAGATTCAAAAAGGAGCATATAACAGGAATTATAGGGCTGCCAGAAATTGACCTTAGTGTAGTAAGTGGGACCCTATTTTTTACACATCCTCAACAATACAGCGCAATTGCGCCAGATTTATATAAAAAATGGGAAGCTATTTTTGCGTAGAAAGGAGGCTATTTATCCTTTAAAAACTAATAATTCTTCTTCTACATAATGACAACGCATCCAACTTGGTATTGGGCTACCACTTTCTTCTATAAATTTAACAGAGCCATCATCAAATACTTGGTATTTCCAAATATGTTTTTTCCCTTTACCACTAGTAAAAGAGCCAAATTTCATAACATATTGTAATTCCCAACCATCTTGAAAACGATTCAATTCAATATCATTTCCTGCTACTTTTGGTACTCCTAAATCAATATCTACAATTCCATCAATATCTTCAAATTGACTGGCTAAAGCAGCCATATTAAGTGGTGCTTTTGAGCGGATGGTTAGGGCATCTTCTGTATCATTCCAAGGAACATGTTTTTCAATAACGAGTTCATATTCATCTAATAAGTCATTAATGTCAGCGTTTTCAGTTTCACTAATCCCATCTCGCAATGGAGCGGCCCAGTCAATATCTTTTTCATAAATAATGACTAATTGGTCTATCGATGGGTTCGGGAAAGTATGAACATTGCATTTTGCAATGGATTTAGCAGTTTCGTCGTCAGTATAAATTTTCGTCAAAAGACCATAAACCATTTCAACAGTAGGTTGTGGAATACTGATATTTAAGTAGCGAAGGTCTTCTTTTTCAGCTTCTAATCGGAGGGCCAATCTAGCGGCATCTCTTCTGAATTTTCGTTCTAAACTTTTAGGAATATCATTCTCGATGCTATTACTATTAACGAAAGTAGCTTTAGGCGTTTGCCCAATTGCCGAGAAGCTAAAACAAAATAATAGCAATAGCGACAAAGAAAAAGTAGTATATTGATAAATCCATGAATTTTTCATAGCCAATGTAAACGATATATTATTAGGGATAGACCTGCAATTTATACTTTTGCCATTGCAAAAAATAGACCGAGAATGATGGAGATGGTTTATATGGAATGGAAATAGCAGTTATTTAACTTAAATCTTTGATTCGTAAATATTTTTAACATTTCTTTAGTGAAATAAAAGTGGCTTTGTAGGTTATTAAATAGGAAAAGGCGAAATGAATTTTTAAACTAAACTTATCCGATGAAAAAATACAATCGAATTTTTACTTTTTTAGTATTTGCATTGCTGACGTTAAATGGATATACGGCTCAAGTAATCGGACAAACATATGTGACAAAAGATAATGTAAAAGGAAAGGCGCAAAAGGTATTTCAGCGAGCCTCACAATATAAGAATAACAAATTATTTGATAAAGCCATTAAAGATTTTGAAACAGTTCTTAAACTAGAACCAAATTTTATTGACGCTCATTATCAATTAGCAAGTATTTATTTTAATAAAAAAGATTATTCTTTAGCTAAACAAGGATTAGCAAAAGTGTTAAGTATTGATTCCAAGTATAAAACAGCGACTTATTTTTATTTAGGACTGGCTCATTGGGAAACCGATGATTATGAAAATGCAGCTAATAATTTTGAGCAATTTTTACAATCTAGTAATAAGAGTAAACGCTTAAGAGCTAAAGCAGAGACCTATTTAAAAAATAGTCGATTTGCAGCAGAGGCTATTAAAAATCCCCTGCCTATTGAATTGAATCGTTTGGATTCTGCAATCAATACTGCTTTTCCTGAATATTTACCCTCCACTACCGCCGATGGAAACACTTTAATCTTCACCAGACTAATTCGTAGGGGAGAGGATGTATATATGGCTAAAAAAGTAGATGGTAAATGGCAAAAAGCAATACCAATAGAAGCGATTAATACTTACGAAAAAGAAGGCTCTCAATATATTTCTGCCGATGGAAATTTAATTGTTTTTAATAGATTTAGTAGAGAAACAGGTTTTGGAAGTAGTGATTTATATTTTTCAGAAAAACGAGGTGATAAGTGGACCAAGCCCAAAAATATGGGGCAACCTATCAATACTAGAAATATTGAAGTTCAGCCTTCTTTATCTGCTGATGGGAAAATATTATATTTCGCTAGTAATCGAAAAGGTACTTTAGGAGGGTTTGATATTTGGCGTTCCATCAGAAAAGAAAATGGAGAATGGGGTAATCCAGTAAATTTGGGCAGTACGATTAATACGCCTGCTAATGATGAATGCCCTTTTATTCATCCCGATGGAAAGACTTTATATTTTATGTCCTCTGGTCATCAAGGTATGGGTGGAACGGATTTGTTTATGTCTAAAAGAGCGAGTAGAAAAAAAGGCTGGGAAATACCTCAAAATTTAGGTTATCCTATTAATACAAAGGAAAATGAAGGAGCACTTATTGTAACGCTAGACGGTAAGACTGCTTATTTTACAAAAGATAATTTACCAGAAGATAATGCCCAACAATTTACTGCGGCTAATCAACCTGATATTTTCACTTTCGAGTTGCCAAATGCTTTGCGCCCTACGCCCGTAACCTATGTAAAAGCAACGGTAAAAGATGCAGTGACTACAAAAAAATTGGCAAATGCCAAGATAGAAGTCATTGATTTAATGACCAATGAAATCTTTTCAACATCAAAGACGGATGCTTATGGTTCATTTTTGACTTGTTTGCCAATGGGAGGAAATTACGCTTTGAATGTGAATAAAGAAAAATACATTTTTCATTCTGAAAATTTTGAATTATTGGAAGCGAATAGCTTGCAAAAGCCCTATTTATTAAAAATTAAACTACAACCTATTCTAATAGAAGTAACTAGCGAAACAATCGTAAAAACCGAACCTATTATTTTAAAAAATGTTTTCTTTGAGTCTGGTTCTGCGGAGTTGAAAACAACATCTTTAACAGAATTAAATTATTTGAAAGCATTACTAGAGAATAATAGGAATCTTACGATTCAAATTAATGGGCATACAGATAATGTGGGGTCAGAATCAGATAATTTAGCATTGTCTCAAAATCGGGCAAAAGCAGTACAAGATTATTTACTTCAAGCAGGAATCACTCCTGCTAGATTAGGATATAAAGGGTTTGGCGAAAGCCAACCAATTGATACAAACGACACTGAAGCAGGTAGAAAAAATAATCGACGAACAGAATTTATTACAAAATAAACTTAGGGGTCAGGCATCAGGGGTGAGGAGTCAGAAAAGAGCAATAACGGAAACTTATTTAAAAATAGTAGGAGGAAGTCTTTGCCCATTCTGACACCTCACCCCTGATACCTAAAAGTAAACATCAATGACATTAAATTATAAATCATTTGGAGAAGGGTATCCTATTATTATATTACATGGGTTATTTGGTACGCTAGATAATTGGCAAACCATCGCTAAAAAGTTAGCAGAGCATTATACCGTTTATATTATAGACCAGCGCAATCATGGTCGTTCTCCACATGATGATGCTTTTGATTATACAGTGATGGCAGATGATTTACAAGTTTTTATGGAAAGCCAATGGATATACGAAGCCCATGTCATTGGGCATTCGATGGGGGGCAAAACGGCAATGCAATTTGCCCTTAATTATCCAGATTTAGTCAACCAATTGGTGGTAGTAGATATTGCACCCAAAGCATACGAAGGTGGGCATCAAACTATTTTTGAAGCACTTTTGTCGCTCGACTTAGCAACGATAACGAGTAGAAAAGAAGCGAACGAATTGCTACAACAAAAAATAGAGGATTTTGGTGTTCGACAATTTTTACTGAAAAACCTAACTCGACGAAAAGAAGGAGGATTTAAGTGGAAGATGAATCTGTCCGTTATTCATCAAAATTATGCGCAAATTTTATCAGCTATTGAAAGTGAAGACTCATTTGATAATTCAACATTATTTATCAGAGGAGGTATTTCGGATTATGTAAAGGAGGAAGATATGGCCAATATTAAAACCTTATTTCCATTAGCAGAATTAGCAACTGTAGCAGAAGCAGGACATTGGGTACATGCTACTGCACCTACAATCTTGCTAGAATTAGTCAACAATTTTTTAGAAACAGACTGATTTAGTAACGACGAAATAATAAGTTGGTCATCTGGACGAGCTTATTTTGGTTCTAGTTTTTCTTTAAAAGAGGGAGTATTGTTGATACTATGACCGATTTTAAAGTAAAAATAGGATCAAAAGAAGCCGTCCTAGATGTTCAAGTTATTGTTTTGCCGTTACTTAATAGTTTTTTTCGATTAGCTTGGAAACTATTATTGGTTTACTTAAATTTACTCGTAAAATAATCACTTTACAAAATGAAAGTGCTTTCTTCTATAACGCTTAGTAAGAGTTTTTTTTAAAAT
>CAYMSC010000457.1:0-5174 GCA_964392805.1 uncultured Saprospiraceae bacterium | reverse complement strand
TAGTTGTGACGGACGGAAACGGCTGTACGACTACGGGGGCTGCTGAAATTACGACTATTTTAAGCCCAACAGCGATTCCATTTATTAGCTCAAATGGTCCTGTTTGTGAATCGGAAAGAGTAGTGCTAGAAGTGAATGAATATGTCGGCTCCAATGTCTTATATACCTGGGTGAAAGATGGGCTAATTGTGCAAAATAATAATAATCCTCGCTTTATTATTGACAATGCTAGAATTGATAATACAGGAGATTATTTTGTTACGATTAATGTAGATGGATGTACGCTGACTAGTTCCATGTTCAACCTAGAAATTTATGAAAAACCAACTGTTTTAGTGGATAATGTACCTCCTGTATTTTGTGCCATAGGTACGGAAGAGATTAGTTTAGATGCCGAAGTAACAGGCGGAGTAGCCCCCTATACTTTTGAATGGGTAGGCCCTAATGATTTCTTCTCGGTTTCGGAAGACCCCGTATTGGTTAATGTCAATAGTAGCATGGATGGTTCTTATACTGTTTTTGTGACGGATGCCAATGGTTGTCAATCTGCTGCCTTTACCGTTGAAGTGGATATAACGGAGAGTATTGCTGAGCCTATTTTAACAACGAATGGTCCGATTTGTAGCGAAGAAAGATTGGTCTTGAGTACTCAATTATACGAAGGAAATCAAGTCAGTTATGAATGGTTGAAAGATAGTGTGGTTATTGGTGTTGGTTCGACCAATGAATGGACGATTTTCCCTGTGGATACGAGCTATTCGGGACAATACCAAGTTAGAATTACCGTCAATGAATGTGAGAATATTTCTGATTCCGTCGAGGTGATTATTTATGATAGATTGGCGGCAAGCCCAACTCATAATGGCGGATTGTGTGGCGATGACTTACAATTATTTGCCAATGTGTTGAATCCAGGCATGAATGCGACTTATCAGTTTGAATGGACTGGACCAAATGGTTTTGTGTCGAATGCTATAGACCCTATCATTGCCAATCCATCCGATATCAATGAAGGTAGTTATATTTTGAAAGTAACCAATGAAAATGGTTGTACTTCTAATTTTGCAACGACGGAAGTTACGCTAATTTCTACCACTTTAGACCAACCATTTATTACTTATAACGGGGCGATTTGTGAAGGAGAACAATTGGTCTTGTCTACGCTACAATTAGCAGGCAGACAGATTAGTTATGAGTGGATAGGACCAAATAATTCTTCGACGTCTAATGGCGATTATGCAAATAGTCCATTTTTAATTATTGACGATGTTGCAGCGGCAAATAGTGGAGCTTATCAAGTAATTGTTACCGTTGATAATTGTCAAACATTAACTTCTTCGATAGTTTCAGTTGTGATTAATACTATGCCTGTATTTGTCATAAGCAATAGTGGGGCAGAATGTGTTTTACCAAATGAGGATATTCAATTATTTGCTTCCCCAATCAATCCTGTGGCAACCCTAAATTATGAATGGAGTGGACCAAATGGTTTCTTCTCGACGGCTCAAAATCCATCTTTGCCAAATGCTCAAAATGCTTTGGCGGGTACTTATACGGTCACCGTCACTAATGCAGGTGGCTGTCAAGTTAGTCAATCAACAGTTTTAGATATTTCGACCCTTCCAAACAGACCGACCGTTAGTATGCAAAGCCCTATCTGTGAAGGAGGGAACTTAGTATTAGCTGCACCAATTTACCAAGGGGCAAATGTGAGTTATGAATGGACTGGGCCAAATGGTTCGACCCTAGATAGCACTTATGCCAATAACCCAACTTTAAGCTTAGTAGGTGCGACCACTACCGCAAATGGTAATTACCAAGTAAGGGTTCTTGTAGACGGTTGTGCTTCTTTATTGTCTGCACCATTTGCAGTCGATGTTAGTGCAGGATTAACGGCTAGTATTACTACGAATAGCATAGAATGTGTCGGCATTAATAATACCCTAAATCTTACCTCGGCAATAAACGGAGGACAAGCACCTTATGCTTACGAATGGAGTGGGCCAAACGGTTTTAATTCTGTTGCTTCGTCGCCTATTTTAGCAAATTTAAGCGGCGTACAATCGGGAACTTATACCTTGAAAATAACTGATGCGAATGGTTGTACTTCTAACCTAGCAGAGCAATTTGTTAATGTCATGGCGCAACCTGCTACGCCAGTACTATTGCTTGGCGCAAATAATTTCTGTGCTGGCGAAGAATTGATATTATCAACCAATGGTTATTTAGGAGATTCGGTTACTTATCATTGGCAAATCAATGGAGATACCATCCAAAATTTTACTACTTCAACCCCTACTTTATTATTGAATAGCACGAACACTAATCAAAGTGGTTTAGTAGGTGTAGCGGTAGAAGTAGATGGTTGTCTTTCACAGGTGTCGGCAGCGCAATTATTGACCATCAATCAACGTCCTGCTGCTCCACAATTAGCGACGACTATTGCTGCTTGTGAGGGTGCAGAAATCCAATTGACTACTTCCACCATTGCAGAAGGCTATAATTGGCAAGGTCCAAATGGTTTTACTGCTGCTGTTCAGCAACCGATGATTATTGGTAACGCCGTCTTACAAAATAGTGGAACTTATACCTTAAGTGTGATTGAAAATGGTTGTGAATCTGCAACTAGTAGTGTAGAAGTAACGACTATTCCAAAACCGAGTCGACCTAGTTTGGTGACGGAATCTCAAATTTGTTTTGGAGATGCCATCGAATTATCTGTTGATAATCCAATTGCAGGACTTAGTTATCAATGGATTACTCCGTCTGTTTCTGTTGACCAATTTCCAGATAGTCAAAATGCTTTGGTCGATACCGCAATTTGGACAAATACAAACACAACTATTTTAACTGAAATTGATAATCCTAGCCTTTATGAATCGGGCGATTATCAAGTGAGAGTAATCGGGCAGAATGGCTGTGCATCTGATTTATCTTTGATCAGAACGATTCAAATTAATGAATTGCCTATCGTACCCTTATTATCGAATAATGGGCCAATATGTGAAGGTGAAGAAGTGGAATTATTTTCCAATGCCGTTCCCGGTGCTAAGTATGAATGGTTTATTGTAAATACAGCTATTGACCCAGCTAGCTTTAGTCTTTTTTCTACTAGTCAAAACCCTACTTTTAATGGGCTGACTGCTGGTCAACACCAATTCTTTTTGACGCTTACACAAAATGGTTGTCAAGCTGCAGAAGGCCAATTTACAGAAGTAGTCATTAGAGAAATTCCTGAAGTTAGTTTACCACTAAGCCAAGCAGGATTATGTGAGGGCGATACCTTAATATTAGATGCTCCGACTATCGACGATGCCATCTATAGTTGGGAAGGGCCGAATGGTTTTATTTCTTTCTCCGAAGACCCTGTATTGGTTAATACCACTCAGGATAATGAGGGGAGTTATCAGTTGACCCTTAGCAAAAATGGTTGTACGGCTAATACCGTCAGCACCCAAATTCAAATTAATCAGCAACCTTCAACACCAACGGTGAGTCATAATAGTCCCGTTTGTGAAGGTACGCCAATACAATTGACGGCTTCTAATGTAGTTGGCGGTGGCAATTTGATTTATGAATGGACAGGTCCAAATGATTTTATCTCTAATCAACAAAATCCATTAATCGAAAACGCAGATTCCCTTAATGCGGGCGAATACATGTTAAGGGTTGGTATTGACGGCTGTTTCTCTTTACCATCTTCTCCTATTCCATTGACGATTAGCGCTGCACCTGCACAACCAGATGCACGTGCCAATGCTTCGATTGTAGACCCTCTTTGTGAAGGCGAAATTTTACAATTAGAAACGGATTATAATCCAGATGCAATTTATCAATGGGTTGGCCCAAATGGTTTTAGTTCTAATCTTTTTAATCCATTTGTGAATGATATTACCACTGTGCAGAGTGGGCAATATCAACTGAATATTATTGTCGATGATTGTCCATCAAGCGTTGCTAGTGTGGAAGTTGGGATTCAGTCTAGACCGCAGACGCCAATTGCAGGAAATAATAGTCCAATTTGTGAAGATACAGACTTGCAATTAAATGTAGCAAATGCCGCTAATGGTGTTGCGTATGAGTGGTTTAGAAAAGGAAGTAATGAGTTTGTTGGAGAAGGCACACCGCTAATATTGGAAGGGGTTAATGCGGAAGATGCAGGAGAATATTATGTAGTTGCGACTATTGGCAATTGTATGACCGATGCTTTCGATAATCAAGGATTGATTTCGCAAGTATTTACGGAGGTTATCGTAGAGGATGCTGTAAGAGAAGTTGCTTTTGCTGGTGACCCCATTTTTTCTTGTGAATCCCAAGTAGATATTTCTGCTATTGTTCCAGAAATTGCTATTGGTTCTTGGAGTCTAGTAGACCCCAATAATTCGGCTGCAGTTATTAATCCAAACAATGCACAAACTACCGTTACTAATCTAGAAAGAGGGGTGACCCAAATTGTGTGGTCTTTGGACAATGGCATTTGTGGAGTAGTTTCTACAGATACCTTATCTATTTCTTTTAATGTACCTCCAGATGCAGTCAATGATACTTTTAACATTGGAGTGAACGAGGTACTTGATTTAGGTTTGATTAGAAATGATGATTTGAAAGCAACGGATGTTAATATTTATATTAATACGCCACTAGAACTAGGCGAAACGCAGCGAAATTTTGAAGACATTGAATTTGCCAATAACCTAGACACCTTATCCCGATTTACTTACTTCGCAGGAGAAAATGTAGTCGGAACGGAGGTATTTGAATACGAAATTTGTAATCAAGAATGTCCTGATTTATGTGCAACGGCTACTGCCTTTATTATGATTGGCGAAGATGTGGATTGTGAAGCACCGAATTTGGTAACCCCAAATGATGATGGAGATAATGATGCATTTATTGTTCCTTGTTTGGCGAATCATCCTGGTAGCTCTATTACCATTTTTAATCGTTGGGGAGATGAAGTTTTCCGTAGCGATAATTATCAGAATGATTGGCAAGGTACTTACCAAGGTGAGCAATTGCCAACAGGTACTTACTATTATTTACTAAATGTGAATAATCCAGCAGGAACGGTCTTGAGTGGCTTTTTGTTTTTGCAGAGATAACGAGGGTAGGGAGGTTAATGAGGTGATGAGGTGATGAGGTGATGAGGTGATGAGGTGATGAGGTGATGAGGT
>CAYMSC010000456.1:0-5185 GCA_964392805.1 uncultured Saprospiraceae bacterium | reverse complement strand
AAACCACCCCACCAGTAGGATAAGCCATAATCGGCTTGTATTTACTATAATCATAACGAACTCTTGGGTCATCTAATAAATAAGGCATTTGAGTAGTGCCAGAAGTGCCTAAAATCATTAAACCATCTGGTTTTACTCTTTCAGCAAATAAGTTTGCTCCTTTAATAGAACCACCTCCAGGGATGTTATTGACAACTATTGAAGGATTCCCAGCAATATGTCTTTGAAAAAAGGGCGCATTAAATCTTGCCCAAGTATCTCCTCCTCCTCCTTCTTTGAAAGGGATAACCCATTCGATAGTTTTACCAGCAAAATAGTTATTTCCAGAAGTGCTAATATTGGCTATTTCTTCGGCGTTGCTGTCTTTTTTGAAAAAAGAGATAGCAATGGCTGGTAGGAAAAAAAGGGCGGAGAGGGTTAATATTTGTTTGAGTTGTGGATTCATCGTTTTGTTTATTATGAACCCTTGGAGGGTTTGAAACCCTCCAAGGGTTAAGTTTTAAATTTGACTAGCTGCTCCATATCCCGCAATCCGCCCAAATACAGCCCCTGAAGTCAATCCAGAACCACCAGGGTAACCATAATAAAACACTCCACCAACCAATTCACCACAAGCGTATAAACCTTCAATTTCAGTATTATTTGCTCGTAAAACAGCCCCTGTTTTTTCATCTATTTTCAAACCACCATAGGTAAAGGTAATTCCGCAAGTCACTGGATATGCCTTGAAAGGTGGTGTATCTAATCTATTGGCCCAGTTTGTTTTGTCGAGGGCTAAGCCATTCGTTCTTTTACCATCTAAAATGGTTGGGTCGAAATCAACACTATTGTCTACTGCGTCATTATAGGCAGTCAAAGTTAGGGTAGCCTGTGCTTGGTCAACTCCTTCTAATTTTGGAACTAATTCCTCTAATGTGTTTGCTTCTACAAAATGAGCATCCCAAAAACGATATTCAGAGTACAATAAATCATCTACTTTACTATCAAAAATTTGCCAAGCAAAACCACCAGGTTGTTGGATAGTTGCTCGACCAAATTGAGCATAGGTATAATTTCTAAAATTGATGCCTTCATCTACAAATCGTTCCCCATTGGCATTGAGCATAATACCTAGGAAATAACAGATTTTTCGGTAATGCTTTCGCTCTATATAAGGAATGTCTAAATTGCCATAATTCGGCATTTTTAAATCCATAGGTACGGCATGACAGCCGCTATAAATACCATGTTCTACCGCACCAATTTCCGTTGCCATTTTTATTCCAATCCCCATATTATGGCGTGTTCCTCTAGTTTTGGCATGTTCCCATGCGTCTCCGATGCATTCTTTGCGCATTTCAGGGTTTGCTTCAAAACCACCACAGCCTAATATAATAGCTTTGGCAAACAAATCCTTTTCGCCGTTTTTGGTTATGCATCTTACTCCGATGACTATATTATTTTCCACTAGGAGTGTGGTTGCTGCCGTTTCATATAAAATTTTGCCACCTAATCGCTTGAATTCAGCCAATTCCGCCGCTACTAATCCGACACCTTCGCCTTCTGCTTCTAAAGTCAATCCGCCCCAAAAAATGAATTTTCCATCTTTTTCAAAGGTTTGCCGAGAATAAATCGGGTCAAATTTAATATTATGCGTAGACAACCATTTCATCGTATCATAACTTTCGTTTATCAATGTTTGCTGATGAATACTTAATGGTTTGCCTTCATTAAATCCATATAAATCTTTTTGAAATTTTCCTTTGGTATAACTGCCAAATTCTGTATTGGCAATTTTTTCATCATTTGGATTTTTGAGTAAGGGTAAAATATCTTCATCCCCATTATAAACAAAACGCATTGCCCCTGCAGTATAGCGACTATTACCGCCCATTTCTGCTTCGTCAGCCTTTTCGATAATTAAAACCATTGCTCCTTTTTCAAGGGCTGCAATGGCGGCACACAGGGCAGCATTTCCACTGCCAACAACGATAATGTCAGGATGGTTCATAAATAATATTATACTAAAAGAAGGAAAGAAATTTAGCAAAAAATAAGGAGGCAGCAATTAAAACTACCGCCTCATTTCCACTAGTCAACGTATGTAAAGTTGGTTTAACCTTGTATTGGATTCAAAAAAGAATAGGAGCAAACAATATGCTCCTATCTTTTGCTTAATGATAAAAATTTTATTCTTCTTATAAATTATTTGAAATTATAAGTCAAAGCTAAATTTAAGAACCTTCCTATCGTACCGAATTGATTGACTCTTCTTGAGTAAATCACTTCACTTCTAACCTGTCTTGCCAATAGCATATCCGGATAAGTATCAAATACATTATTGATACCAAAAGCAACCGTAATATCTCTAGCTACTTTAGCAGATAAATTTATATCTACTACTGTTTTAGCACCTAAAACTTGACGATTGCCATCTGCATCTCTTTGTCTTGCTTCTGTCACTTCTCCAAAGTTAGTAGCTCTTACTAAAACACCGAAAATACCTTTGTTAAAATCAACTGTTCCAATAACTTTACGATTTGGAGAACCTTCCAATAAATAAGCTAAATCATTACCACTTAAAGATTGGTTAGCCAAAGAAGCTGGTAAATTAACTCTTTCTTGTGTCGTTTCGTTAAAGTTCGCAGCTAAACTAAGTCCTAAACTACCTTGATCTTCGAAGAACATTTTATAATTGGCTACAACATCTAAACCTTGTGTTTTTGTATCGAAAGCATTCGTAAAAATAGTAATTCCATCAAATCCAGCACCATCAAATTCTGAAAATTCATTCGGGTCAATGCCACCCAAAGCAAAGATTCTATCGTCAATATTAATTTGATAAGCATCAACTGTTAAAGAGAAATTACTACTAAATTGAGCAGTTACACCTACCGCAATATCAAAAGAAGTTTCTGGCTCTAAGTTAGAAAAACCAAAAGCAGATTGAGCTAATTCATCTCTAATTGGTAAAATTGGACTTAATACAGAATTACCATCATTATCAAATTCAATTTGAGAGAAGTTACTATACTCATATTGTGCTAAGGCAGGCGCTCTAAAAGAACGATTAATAGACCCTCTTAATCCAAATTTGTCTGTAATTTTGTAGCGAGTAGCAAATTTATAAGAAAAATCACTTCCAAAATCAGAGTAATCTTCAAATCTTATCGCACCTGCAATCAAGAAAGCATCTGTAATATCTGTCTCTACTTCTGCATAAATTCCTAAGTTATTCCTTCTGAATTCACCATCGGTTCGAGCGGTAAATCCTTCTCTACCAGAAGAACCAACATCTCTAGTCGTAGCAAAATCCCCCGGTCTATAAGACTCGATTTCTCCTTGTGATTGCTGGAAAGATTCATATCGTTGCTCTGCACCTATTGCTAATGAAGTATTGCCAAATGTTTTAGCAATATCTACATTTACTAAAGTCTGTGTTACATTTAAGGATCCCGTAAAAAATTGAGTAGGAGATATTTCACCTAAACTTGGGTTAACTGTATTTCTAGCAAATAAATCTACATTATTGCTACTATTGCCTAAACTGAAATCTAATTTCCAATCATTGCCCAAGTCACCTTTAATACCAGCAGTCACCTGAACATCTCTTAATTCAGAAGGCACTTCTGGGTTATATCCATCTGGAAAAACTTCTAAAACTCTTCTATTCGTTCTAGCTGGGCTACGAGAAAATACCCCTCCAACGACTTCTTTTTGAGTAATTCCACCGAATGTATAAAAATCCCATCTATCATTGATAGACTTTCCTGCATTAATAAAAATACCCATATTGGTATTTTCCGCAGTACCTAATACCGCTCTATCTAAATCTATCCCTCTAATTCGTTGTAAATCTTCGTCAGAAGAAGCACCTGCTGCTTGCCAAACTTCCTCGGGATACCAACCTGTACTATGTGCATAAGTACCTGATCTATCCGTTGGTTCTTGATGGCTAAAAGAAAGAGTTGTGTTGACAAAACCATCTTCCCCCCAAGGCAAACCAAAGTTAGCTGAAGCATTGAATGTTTGACCATCTCTCACCGTTCCGCCATAGATGCTTTCTCCTTCTGGCCCTGCATTTGTGAATTCATCATATTCAGGGTTGGTATTTGTACCTCCTGTATATAATCGAATCGTTCCACCAGAACGAGCATCATTTAATTGTAAATTAACTACTCCTGCTATTGCATCAGAACCATATTGTGCAGCTGCACCATCTCTTAAGATTTCTACTCTTTTAACTGCCGCAGAAGGAACAGAGTTAATATCATTCGCAATTTGCCCTCTACCAACCCCAGAATTATTAGAGAAAAAAGCTACTTTATGTCTTCTTTTTCCGTTAACCAATAAAAGTGTTTGGTCAGGAGACAATCCTCTTAAAGAAGCTGGGTCTACTAAAGGTGCTAAGTCGTTAATACCAAACTTAGGCGCACTAAAAGAAGGTGCAGAGTAGTGTAAGGATTGTCCAATATCTGGTTGTGCGGTAGATTGTAAGGCTTCGGCTCCAATTACATCAATCGGAACAGGTCTATCTACATTGGTTCTAGGCTTACCACGAGAACCAAGTACCGTAACACTTTCTAAATCAACTCCTTCTGACATAACAACATTAATAATAGAACGTCCATTAACTACTTCTTCGGAGTCACTATAGCCTGTATAAGAATAAACTAATGTAGCTCCATCTGGTGCATCGATAGAATAGTTACCATCAAGATCGGTTACTGTTCCGTTAGTCGTTCCTTTAATTAAAATATTTACACCAATTAAAGGTTCGTTGTCTGAATCTGTTACGGTGCCCGATACGATTGCTTCAGGATTCGCTTTATTAATTATTGTTCTTCGATTTAAAACAATATGGCTATTATTGTAAACGGTATAATCAATATTAATGGGACTAAATAATTGATTTAGCACCGTTTCTAAAGTAACATTATCCACATCAATAGACACTTTCTGATTCGTCTTAATTTTTTGTGGATTGTAAGTGAAATATACCGAAGCAGAGGTTTCTATAAAAGAAATCGCCTTTTTTAATTTCACATCTTCCATCGTAATGGAAATTTTTTGATTCAGGATTTCCTGAGCATTGCCATCCTTTGCATCGGCTGCTATAAAGGTAATTGCAATTAATAATAGTTGAAATAGTGTAAATTTCATAACCTGACTTAATAAATGTAGCCGTTTTCGCTTTTTTTGCATA
>CAYMSC010000455.1:0-5188 GCA_964392805.1 uncultured Saprospiraceae bacterium | reverse complement strand
GGAATGGAATTGACAAATGATAATATTTATGCATCTACGAAAGCGAAAAAAGGTTGGGTAAAGTTTGACCTAGAAAAATTTCCAATAATTTTAAAAAACGAAGTGCTGGTTACTATAGAATGGGTACAAGGTTGGACAAAAATGGAAAAGAATATAGTCTTAATTTCTTGTGGAAAAAATGGAAAAGAGGTTTCAAAGAATTTTCAAAATAACTGGACGATTAGTGAAAACCAACACGTTGGTATTTATTTAGAAGTTAAATCGCTGAATTAATTGAATATGAAAAAAGTAGCCATCCTAATTTTCGACAAAGTAGAAGTCCTAGATTTCGCAGGACCATTTGAAGTGTTTTCTGTCAGCTATGATGACGAAGGCAACAAACTCTATGATGTCTGTCTAATAGCGGAAGAAGAAGAGGTAGTGAAAGCCAGAGGTAATTTCCAAGTTACCCCAAATAAAACGATTGATACGGATGAAAAATTTGATATGGTTTTAATCCCTGGAGGATTTGGAACAAGACCTTTAATGGATAATGAAACCATTAAAAATTGGATAAAAGCACAATTCAGTCAAGTGGAATTAATGTTGTCGGTTTGTACGGGTTCTTTAGTTTTAGCGACCAGCGGTTTATTAGAAAATCAATCAGCGACAACCCATCATGCAGCCTTTGACGAATTAGCAAAAGTAGCACCAAATACTGAAATAATAAAAGGCACAAAGTATGTAGACAACGGAAAAGTGATAACTTCAGGCGGTATATCGGCAGGCATTGAAATGGCCTTACATGTAGTCGCCAAACAACATGGTATAGAACAAGCTAGAAGAACAGCTAATTACATGGAGTACACCTGGAACGAACAAGAAACCTATTAAGCGGAACACGACCTAGAGCACATCTAGCAAAGTAACCGTCTAAATCTGTTCAATCTGCGTTCCAATCCTCCTAGCAAAGAAAATTAAAAACAAAAATAACTTATAAAACAATAAAGGAATTTTAGGATGTTCTCAATCAAAATCTTGTTCATCCTGTAAAATCCTGACATCTTGTAATTATGACTTTAACACACACAGGCAAACCATTACCATTAAACTGGAAAGGCTCACCCCGTTCCATAGCCTTCGACGCAGCAGGCATCCAAGAAAAACTAAACAATACCCATTTACCCTGCTACGTCGTCAAAGACTTCGGAGGTAGAATTGGCGTAACCAACGAAGGAGAAATAGCCGCAGAAGGCAGAGGGCAAGAAATGTTAGCAATGGTCGCCCCTTTAACGGCAACCCAATTAGGCGACCCAACTTTTCAAGCAGATTATAAGGTGAAATATGGGTATAAAACAGGCGCAATGGCAAATGGTATTGCTTCCGAAGAATTAGTGATTGCGATGGGACAGGCAGACATGATTGGTTCATTTGGAGCAGCAGGATTAGTGCCTAACCGAGTCAACCAAGCAATTGATAAAATCCAAGCGGCCTTACCCACGCAGACCTATGCTTTTAATTTAATCAATAGCCCAACGGAAAAAGCTTTAGAAGAAGGAGCGGTTAAATTATTCATTGAAAGAGGCGTAAAGGTGGTAGAAGCTTCCGCTTATATGCGTTTGTCTGAAAGTATCGTCCACTATCGAGTAGTGGGTTTAAGCCAAGATGCGGAGGGGAATATAATTTGTGGGAATAAAGTGATTGCTAAAATTTCTCGATTGGAAGTAGCTTCCCATTTTATGAAACCTGCACCAGATAAGATGTTAAATGCTTTGTTGGAGCAAGGAAAAATAACGCCCTTACAAGCAGAATTGGCGAAGAAAGTGCCAATGGCGGATGATATTACGGTAGAAGCAGATTCAGGAGGTCATACGGATAATCGACCTTTAGTTGCGCTGTTTCCGACAATAATCAACCTCCGAGACCAGATTCAGCAAGAATATGGCTATGCGAAAACCATTAGAATTGGAGCAGCAGGGGGTATCTCTACACCTGCATCTGCATTAGCCGCATTTATGATGGGCGCAGCCTATATCGTGACGGGTTCGGTTAATCAAGCATGCGTTGAAGCAGGAACTTCTGAACATGTCCGAAAGTTATTGTCAACCGTAGCTTCTACGGATGTGACGATGGCGCCCGCATCAGATATGTTCGAGATGGGCGTAGAATTACAAGTTTTAAAAAGAGGGTCTCTATTTGGTCCACGAGCCAAAAAATTATACGAATATTATTCGCGTTATAATTCGATTGATGAGATTCCAGCAAAAGACAGAGAAGTTTTGGAAACGAAAGTATTCAGAGAGCCTTTAGAAACTATTTGGAAATACTGTGTAGATTTCTTTTCAGAAAGAGACCCAGAACAAATTGAAAGAGCCAATGACAATCCAAAGCGGAAAATGGCATTGATATTTAGGTGGTATTTAGGTTTGTCTTCTAATTGGGCAAATTCTGGAAAGATAGAACGAAAGATGGATTTCCAAATTTGGTGTGGTCCTGCGATGGGCGCATTCAATAACTGGGTAAAAGGGACTTATTTAGAAAATTACGAAAATCGGCAAGCAGTAGATGTAGCAGAAAATATAATGCTCGGAGCAGCTTATTTATACAGAGTACAGGCGTTGAAAATGCAAGGGGTAAATTTGCCTTTGGAGTGGATGAAAGTGGCGCCTAAGTCTACGATAGGGGAGCTAGTTTAAGAGGATTGCATCACACATGAGCAAACTCCGTTTGTGAATCGCTTGCGGACGGACTGCTAACGGATTTAGCCGGATTTAATATAGGTCGTATACTTGTTTAAAAATAGGTTCTATTAGTAACTTATGATAGTTAGAAATAGAACACAGCCTAGAGCAAATCAAGTGAAGAAACTGTTAGGGACCGTCTAATCCGTGATTCAATCCTATCTAATTATCAAGAGCCAAGAACTAAAGCCTTAAATCCTTCGGCTTCAAACAAAGGGGCTAAAAAAGGGTCGTTCTGAAATTTAAACCATAAAAAAGCTTGTCCTTCCGCTTTACTTTGTTGCAGCAGTGCAATGGCTTTATCGGTATGCCCCAATTGGGCTTCCATTTTAGCCTTGGTATAAGTCACAAAACTAGCTGCATACGGATGGTCATAAGTACTCAAATAGTGGTAGATACCTTCTAATTTATCATATTCTTCCAATTGGATATGACAAGCGGCTAAAGAACCCAAACCGAGGTCAATAGTCATTGGAACCTCCTTAAAATTGTCGTAAAAAGATTTAAAATATTCAGCAGCGTCTTTATAATCTTCTTTGGCATAAAGCCCACTGCCAATATAATAATCACTCAACCAATCATACTCATTATCTTCTCCATAATTAATCAAAAGATTCGCCATTATTTTTTTAACATCTAGTTGGTTTAATTTTTCCATTTCATTTAGCATGCCGACCAATAATAGACCTGAACTTTGTTGTCCTCCATTAAAACTTAAATCTTCTCCCAAGTAGAAGCCCATTTTTTCATAAGCTTTATCAAAATTGCCCACATTAACTAGTGATTTTAGGTAATAGTTAGCAATCAATCCTTCTTTTATTTCAAAATCAAAGCCATCTACTAAATCAATTATTTTTTGAGGCTGCTTATTTTGGAAATGCGCATAGGTCAATAGTTCATAATATTCTTGACAAGGAATACATTCATTAAAATCTAAAAAAGAAAGGTCGTAGTTTTCTAAAAGAGTCAATGCTTTCTGAACTTGATTGGTATTTAAATATTGACGACTTAAATTGGTTACCGTAATAAATTCTTGGTTATCAATTTCATAAATCTTTTCCCAATAGTTAACGGATTCTTGCAGCCTGCCATTTAATTGAGCACTGTAAGCTTTGGCTTGTAATTGGTGCGCCTTGGATAATTTATTACTTTTAGTCAATACAAAATTTAATAAAGAATCGGCTTCATAATAGGCAGATTTATTAATTTTTGACGCAGCTAATTCAACTAAAGGAACAATGAAAGTAGAATCAATAGAATATGCAGTTAAATAATACTCTTCTACTTTTTCGTAATCAATACCCCAATATTTTCGACCTTCCAAATAGGCATGATAAGCACCCAATTTGGGAGGCCGTTCCATCAATTGCTTTTTATCTTGAACCGCCCAAAAACCGGTTATTCGTTGACTAACTTCTTGAATCAGCAATAAAGGGTCCGCTCCATCACCCATGACTGGTTTTTTTAGCGAATGTATTATTTCGCCTGATTTAGCATTAACGACTTGTGCCTGCAAAATGAGCTGGTCTCCTGATTGATAATAGCGACCATTTATAATGATTTCTGCTCCTGTTGCTCTTGAGAATTTTTGAATGCCTTCCAAAGATGCACTCGCCAAATACATATTATTACGTACATTAGAAGGCAAAACCACTTGGGTTTTTTCAATGTCCATCAATTGTTGCGTAATCCAATCAGCAGCCATTTTTCCTACACCATTCAACTGTTCTACGCCCGTTTCATTGTCAAAAAACATAACGGCAACCTTCTTTTCTTTGATAGAAGTATTACTAAATGATTGGTTGAAGAAAGTTTTTATTTCCCCAAAGTTAAAAGTCACTAGTACGGCTAGTATACCAATGACTGCGAGGGCAGATTTTGCCTTCGATATTATTTTTTGTGTAGTCGACTGTTCCCCTTGATTTAATTTTCCTGTGATGGTTTTTTTCTTTGGAACGGTGAATTCTTTATTGGCAAGGGCAAAGACAGACGTTGCTTGTTTTACATTTTTAAAATTAAATTTTCCTAGAGAAGCGATTAAAAATTGATGTTGATTCTCAATCGCATTTTTGATAGGTTCAGAAAATAGTATTGAACCCGGAACGCCAATTGATTCGATTCGAGAAGTTAAGTTGACACTATCCCCATAAACATTCCCTTCTTTCATAACCACATTTCCCTCATGGATACCAATCCGAACAGGAACAATTGGATTTTTTTGAAAAATAAGTTGTAATGACCCTGCACACCTTACTGCATCCATTGGGTTTTGGAAGAGGACCAAACAACCATCACCATAAAAATTAATGATGTCTCCATTGCACTCGGTTGTTTGTTTTTTTATGGCTTGTTGGAATTTCGATAATAACTGACCTGTACGACTTTCATCTTCCTGCATAAGCGCAGTATAGCCTGATATATCGGCAAACATGATGGTAGCTAATTGTCGTTTTTCTGAAGACATTAAT
>CAYMSC010000454.1:0-5190 GCA_964392805.1 uncultured Saprospiraceae bacterium | reverse complement strand
TCCATACTCAAAAATAATCAAGCAGGAATCGGAAGAAGCTGTAATTGAAGCGCAGGCGGAAGCTGTGGAGGCACAGTAAGAAAGCGATTAGTATCTAAGTAAAATTTAATTTTCAATTTTCAACCACCTTCGGCGAGAATTGAAGTTGAAGTTAAAATTTGAAAAAAACGATTCCGATTTGTATCGGAATTGGTTTTAAAGCACTATTAAGAGCCTAAAATTACTATAGAAAAAGGGTTTGAAACAATTGTTTCAAACCCTTTTTCTATTATTGGATAACGATTTTGATTAAAAAATCATTAATTGTCTAATTATCCTTCTTGCTTAGGAGCAACATTTTCATCAAACTTCTTACCATTCCAACAACCTAACCATTCTGCATCTTTTCCAACCTTTTTATACATTAAAAAGGTGTTAATAGCATCTTCTTTTGAAGCTCTAGAAATCACGATATTTTGAATACCAGATTTGATGTTAAAATAATAAATGCCTACACCCATCTTGTAATGCTTCGACTTCGCCATATAAAAAACAATTTTAATGAATAATTTTAAGCACCATACACTGCATATTTAAAGCATAAAAAATAGAGTAGTGTAGGTACTTAATTTTGAAGAATGAAAAAATGGACTTAAGAAAAATCTATTTTTTTTAGCCCTAAATCAGTGGTGTTTATTAAAAAAATCAACTCGAAAAATAAAAAACCACTGCTTTTCTGTTTAATCGACCCGTAAATACAAACTTTTTTATTAAATAGCAAGTTTTAAATTGAATTTACTTAAAATTGAAAAGAAATAGCTGTAAAACTAATAGAATAGTATTATATATCCTTTTGCTTCCGTTTTTTTTAATTTCATTTCTAAATACTATCATTTTATACTAAATATTTTAGCGGACAAAAAATTAAATTTTATAAAAAAAATTTTTTCATATCAATTATTTTTCTTTTATTTGACCTTTAGTAAGTTTTAAGCTTAAAAAAAGCTATCTGAAAATTTAAAATATTGAAATTAAATCTACTTCAAAAAATTTCTAATTTTTTTTCAACGTCCCATAATTTAATTAAAAATGTTATCCATTAGCCAAATGTAACTAAAGAAACATTTTTAACATTTTACCAGTCTACATAAAACGAAAAACCTTTTAATAGTTTATTTATTTCACTGTTTTAATAAAACAGTAACAAAATGTCTGACTAAATTGTATTTAATCTAAAGAAAATTAGTTATTTGGATTAATGATGCATAGTCAGACATCTCTTTTTAGGGAATAGGAAATAAATAAGGTACCCAAAAATGTGGTTTTAGTTTGTGCTTATTCAAGACGCTAAAAACGGAGTTATGCCTTTGCATAATGAGTATTTTAGCAACGCAGAAGAAGGACAAAATAAAGCTACATAATGGGTAGGTTATATTTTTCCTTTTCCCTTAATTAATATTACCTAATAATTCAACAACAAAATGTAGGAATTTTGTCTTTGTATTAACCAGTTTATAATTAATTGAGGAAAGCTAAGAAAAACACACCCTCATTTTAAGCGTGAATTACTTATAATTAAAGCTATATGAATTTAAATTTAAGAGCTACAGCTGAAAATACTTATGATGCAATTGTTGTTGGTTCAGGTATTAGCGGTGGTTGGGCAGCAAAAGAATTGACCGAAAAAGGTCTCAAAACATTGGTGTTGGAAAGAGGTAGGAATATCGAACATGTCAAAGACTATCCGACCATGAATATGAATCCTTGGGATTTTCCAAGTGGTGATAGGGTAAGCCCAGAAGAAGCAAAAGATTATCAAAAGCAAATGCGTACTGGATACACCATCAGAGAATCCACTAAACACTGGTGGGTCAAAGATACAGAGCATCCTTATAGCGAAGTGAAGCAATTTGATTGGATTAGAGGATACCACGTTGGAGGTCGTTCTTTATTATGGGGCCGACAGAGTTATCGGTTGAGTGAAATGGATTTTGCTGCTAATAAACAGGAAGGAGTAGCGGTTGATTGGCCTATTCGATACAAGGATATGGAAAAATGGTATGACTATGTAGAAGAGTTTGCAGGAATTAGTGGACAAAAAGAAGGATTAGCGCAATTGCCTGATGGTAAATTTTTACCACCAATGGAATTAAATTGTGTAGAAAAACACGTTCGAGATAGGGTAGCAGAGAAATTTAATGATAGAATACTAACGATTGGTCGGAATGCCAACTTAACGGTTCCGCATAAAGGAAGGGGCAAATGTCAATTCCGTAATTTATGTATGCGAGGATGTCCATACGGAGGTTACTTTAGTAGTAATGCCTCTACCTTGCCCGCTGCAAATGCTACGGGTAATTTAACCATTCGACCTTTTTCAATTGTAAGTGAAGTTTTGTATGATAAGGACACGAAAAAGGCTACGGGTGTTCGGATTAAAGATAGCCAGACAAAAGAAACGATTGACTTTAATGCCAAAATAGTTTTTGTGAATGCTTCTTGTATTGGGACAACCCAAATTTTAATGCAATCAGCCAACGATGTATGGGAAGGTGGATTAGGCAGTTCTAGCGGAGAATTGGGACATAATTTAATGGACCACCATTTTAGATTAGGTGCTAGAGGAAGATATGATGGTTTTAACGACCGTTATTATAAGGGACGAAGAGCGAATGGAATCTACATTCCTAGATTCAGAAATCTTCCGGGACAGCCAAGCACTAAAAAAGATTTTATTAGAGGATATGGATACCAAGGAGGTGCTAGTAGAACAGATTGGACAAGATTTATTAAAGAAATGACCGTTGGTAAACCAATCAAAGAATTGGTACAAGAACCTGGACCTTGGGTAATGGGTATGACTGCCTTTGGAGAATGTTTACCTTACCACGAAAATAAGATGACCCTAAATAGGGATTTATTAGATATAGATGGAATGCCAACCGTCACTTTTGATGCAGAATGGAAAGAGAACGAATATAAAATGAGAGAAGACATGATGACTTCTGCTGCTGAAATTTTAGAATCAGCGGGGTTCAAAGATGTCAATACTTATAACAATTTAAGTTATCCCGGCACAGGCATCCACGAAATGGGTACGGCAAGAATGGGCAGAGACCCGAAAACATCTGTACTAAATAAGTGGAACCAAGTTTGGGATGCAAAGAATGTGTTTGTTACCGACGGAGCAGCAATGACTTCCGCAGGCTGTCAAAACCCTTCTTTGACGTATATGGCTTTGACGGCTAGAGCTGCCAATCATGCTATAGAAGAATTGAATAAGCAAAATATTTAGAAAAATGATGGTTTGATGATTAAATTGTTGTGTATGAATGTCATACAATAAGAATCAAACAATCGAAATATAAGCAAAAATAAAACTGTTCAGAGCAGCTAAAATATATAATTATGAAAAGACGAACTGCATTAAAAAACACTGCCTTTATAATGGGTGGAGTACTATCTGCTTCCGCAATCGTTTCCATTTTTGATAGTTGTGTAGCACCAGTAGAAGGAGAAGTCTGGACACCAGAATTCTTCACTGTTGAGGAGGGAAAAGTATTGACTAAAATTGCTGACCTTTTAATACCCACTACCGATACCCCTGGCGCTTTAGATGCCTTAGTGCCTCAATTTGTAGACCGTGTAACCGCAAAAATGCTTTCGGATGAGGAAGGTAAAACCTTTGTAAGAAATGGCTTTAAGGCATTAGCAGCGGCTTGTGAAAAAGCGACAGGGAAAGACTTTTTGTCTTGTACAGCGGAAGAACAAATTACTTTTCTACAAGCAGAAGAAAAATCGGCTTTAGCCTCAAAAGATCCGACTTTATTTGGCGCCCTAAAAGAAGCTATTTATCGAGGATTTTTTACATCAGAAGTTGGAGCTAACGAGGTATTAATATTTGACCCTGTGCCAGGGAACTATGATGGATGTATTCCCTATGCTGATGTAAATGGCACATGGGCGCCTCATAGGTAACCTTTATTTTTTATAAAGTAAACATTAAAATGAAACGAAGAACAGCCTTTAAAAAATTTGCAGTAGGAACAGGAGGCATGATAGCCTTAGCCAATCAAGGTTGTTCTACTGATGATGCTACTAAAAAGCAACCATTGGCGGAAACAAAGACATTAAAAGGAAATATCAATCATTCGGTTTGTCGTTGGTGTTATTCCAGTATGCCATTAGAAGCCCTAATTGATGCTTCAAAAGATATGGGCATTCAATCGATTGAAATTACTAAACCAGAAGAGTGGGAGGTCATTGTAAAAAAAGGACTAACCGTAGGCATGGGAACAGCAGATTTCATTAGTCTGACTGACGGGATGAATAACCCAAAGAACCACGAAATGTTTTTGGAATCTTATTTTAAGCTCATTGAAAAAGCGGAAAGTATGGGTATCAAAAACCTTATTTGCTTCTCTGGAAATAGAAATGACTTGGATGACGAGACAGGCTTAGAAAATTGTGCGGTGGGTTTGGATAAAATTGTCAAACACGCAGAAAAGCATAATGTGATGATAGCTATGGAACTCTTGAACAGTAAAGTAGACCATAAAGGCTATCAATGTGATAAAACGCCTTGGGGCGTAAAATTGGTCGAAAAACTTGGTTCTCCAAATTTCAAATTGTTATATGATATTTACCATATGCAAATAATGGAGGGAGATGTGATTGCAACCATCAAAAAATACCAAGATTATATTGGACATTATCATACTGGCGGCGTACCTGGCCGAAATGAAATTGACGAAACACAGGAATTAAATTATCCAGCTATTATCAAAGCCATTGCCGATACAGGCTATAAAGGCTTTTTAGGACAAGAATTTATTCCTACTTGGGAGGATAAGATGGCGGCTTTAAAACATGGAGTGATGACCTGTGATATATAATAACTTGTTACTTTTTAAATTGGGCGTAATTAGAGCGTCAGCTAAATAATTGATAATTTTTAGATGTCAGATGTCAGATGTCAGAAGTCAGACCGAAAAATAAATTTTTCTGTCAGAAGTCAGATTAGGTACAAGTAAACTATTGATTATCAGAATTTTAATCCTGAATTATCTGACTTCTGACAGTTTATGTAATAAACGGTCTGACATCTGACTTCTTTTCAAATTATCAATTTTCTTTCTGACTATCTAATTAGATATTCAGAAAGAAAATTGATAATTATCCTCCGATAAAATCGGAGTAAACTGTGGGAAG
>CAYMSC010000453.1:0-5214 GCA_964392805.1 uncultured Saprospiraceae bacterium | reverse complement strand
AGGAGCAAAAGAAGCCGTCCTAGATGTTCAAGTTATTGTTTTGCCGTTACTTATGATACAACTACCATCAAACCATCTAGCAATCAAACAATTCTTCCCTTCATTACTTAATTCAAATGAAGCATTTTCTTTGTCACTTCACCAAAATCAGTTTCTAATTTATAATAAATTAATCCTTTTGGCATTTCGTTTCCTTGAATAGTAAACGAATTAAATCCTTTTTGCCCATTCCCATTAAATACCTTAATTATTTGACCTGATTCATCGGTAAGCGTCAATTTAGTCGCACCCGTTTTAGGTAAAAAATAATTTATGTTTGTGAATTCTCTAAAAGGATTAGGTTGATTTTGATAAACTTCTAAGACACCTTCTTCGGCTGGTGCTGTCCTAAAAAGCAATTGTAATGGCATCATTTTTCCGCTTTTATCATAAGCCTCTGTTTTAACAGGCATATCCATTAAAGTGATAAAATCGCTCAATAATCCGTCCTTTTTAGGAATAATTTCCAACTCTAAAATCGACGTTTCTGATTGATGACTTTCCGTGCTTTCTTTATTACTAACTGTTATTCCCTTCCCTAATTTATCATTTAGCCAATTTGCTATTATCAAGTCTTCTGGTAATTGTTTTAGAGAAAGTCCAGGTTGCTTCTTGAAAGTATTTTCTAGTTGAGTTATTGCCGCATCTTCTATTTTAAGTGTTAATTGATACGCTGTCAACTCCAAAAAACCATTAGTCGAAAAAGGAATAATATAATTTTCTCCTGCTTTCAACTCAGCATTCAACAAATTAATTGTCAGAGACTTAGCACTTGGTAAAATATTATTAGCAATATTCTCTTTTACGGTATAACTCCCATTTACATCCCCTAATTTAACCCCTACAAAATCTACTGTTACCACCCTTTCTATTTTAATTACTTTGGTGATGGGAGGCAATGGAACTTGATATTTAGGGAGCCTATTAAAATAAGAAAGGGGAACTATTCTCCATCCTGCATCCTCAAAATCGCCATTTATCAATTGCTTTAAAAGCGTAACATCTTGATAAGTAATGGTTCCTGAATTGTCTAAATCCGCAGCTATCCATTGATAAGGTTGGTCAAAGGGTGCTTCTCCAGATAAGTGTTGCTGAAGTCGGATTACATCAGCTATGCTTATACCTGCTTGGGAGGAAATTGCTTTTTGGAAATTAAAGGAGGTGGCATCTGCTACTAAGGTGTTATAAAATTCAAAACGACCATCATATAACGACTGAAAAGTTTGGTTTCCAACAGTTAGATGGACTCCTTCTATTGGATACCCCCGCCAATCTTTTATCGTTCCTGTAATGTCCTTTGCTACTTCATAATTTTTTTGATAAAAATCTGTTAGGGAAATATCATTGGCTATAAAATTACCTAAATTTTTACCTTGACTATATCGAGCCAATGCTGGGTCTTTTTTATTAACAAATAATCGAACACTTTTATGGTCAAATTCAAAAGGTAATTGGAAACTAAATAATAAAACGGAAACTCCCGCTTCAAAATTTATCGTTCCTCCTTGAGAAATAAAGGTATGCAAATCTCTTTCTGGAAATTCTTTTGGTTGCAATACAGGTTGTTGGTCTATCCAATTCCCGGTTGATAAATCACTTACTTCCAGTGAATTATCATCAACATCAGCAGGTATTAAAACCGTTACTTGGCTGCTTGCACCTATCAAAAATTCTCCCTTCGTAAAATCGGGCCTGGCATACACTTCATAAGAAGTGGTCTTTGCATTAAATCGTAACGATAAATCTACTTTTTGAGCATTTATATTAAGCCCCAAAAGCAGCAACAGAAAAAACAGTAAAGTTTTTAAATTTTTCATACTAAAATAATTAGTGCTCTTTTTGAAAATGATTTTGGTTGAAATATATCTAAACAAACTAATCAAAATGATTTAGTCCTATTTAGTAATAATTTTTAACGGGTATACTTAAATTAAGGTAGTAGTGAGTGAACAATTTTTTTATCAGAGATGGGAAGGAGCTTTTAAAAGATATAAGTACCTACAAAAATAATAATTTCTATTATTCATGGCAATAGTTTACACTACTTTTTCCTGAAAAAGATAGTTTCTAAAAAGTATTATAAAAAACCCTAATCCAACTAAAAAAAGGTCTATTTGGTATCTGGTCGTATTAATTTCCCAACCATTCCCTCCCATGATGACTAAACTTTTAGCACCTGCTTTAATACCCGTCAGTAAAATTAAATAAATACTTGCCCAAGACAAAAAGGCCACTTTGGTTTGTTCGTGATTGCTTAATAAAAAATAAAGTAATAAAACATAAATGGAGGCTTCTAATAAAGCCGAAAAATCGCCCATCAGTACGCCCACGAATAATTCTCTGAATAGCAAAAAGAAAATTAAAATAAGAAAGAAGTAACGATATGTTCTTTTGAAATAAATAGGTACTTATTTTTAAGATTTTGCCTTCCAATTAGGCATTTTTTTATAGATACCTTGTAAAATATCATTAACGACTTTCTCCAAGGTTTGGTTTCCATCTATTTCTATTATCTCCTGCCCTCTTTCTTGTTGTAAATATTTAATCGCCGAAAAGTATTTATTACGGTAGGTATCCAGTTTTGTCTCAAATAGTTCGACAGGTTCGTTTCTTTTATTCATTCGTTCTCGACACACTTCTGCACTGACATTTAAAAAAAAAATAATATCAGGCTTCTGCGCATTTTTATTTAATAACATCACTTGGTCAAAAGAAAAATCATCTGCACTATTGTACACTAAGGAAGACAAATAATAGCGGTCACATATAAAAATATGGTCGTCCCCTTTTGCCAGCCAAGGTTTGATTAAGCGAGCATTATGGTCTAATCGATTAGCGGCATAGGCCAAAGATAAAACGAAAGGGTCAAATACGGTAATTCGCTTCTCTAATACATCTCGAATATAATCTCCTCCGCAAGAAGAATTATGTGGCTCATAGCTCCGCTTAATCTTTCCACTAAAAGTTACTTCTAATCGTTCTTTCAATGCCGCTGAAGCGGAACTTTTACCCGAACCATCTAATCCTTCTATAACTATAAAAAGAGAATCTTTACTCATATATTTTGAAATGTACGGACAAATTCATCCTCTATAAATTGAGGACAGGTTTTGTTGTTGTTAGATATAAGCGACGAATGAATTCGTCGGTACTTTAAGCGCAAAAATACCAAAAAGTAAAGATAGGTAAGTAAATTTTAAGAAGAAAAATAGTGGATTCTTTAAAGTAAAATGAGGTCAAAAGAAGCTGTCCAAATGTAGTAGTGGTCATTACTAAGCGCTTGTTGGGAATTTATCTTTTGGGTTAAAAAACATACGCCCAATTAGCTCTAAAACTACTTCTCAACATAATTCATTCTTCCAGAAGCAGTACCAAAAGTACTTTCTAGGCGATAGAAATACAGTCCACTTTGTGCTAGGCTTTTCTCCAGTTGATAGTTTTGAAAACCTGCAACATAAGCCTGTTCTTCTCTAAAAACAACTTGACCTTTGGCATCAAAAATCTGTATAGTTACGATACTACTTTGAGGGAGATAAAACGGTATCGTCGTATTCGTGCTAAAAGGATTGGGATAGTTATCGAAGGCTTGAAAAATAGTGGTAGTCGTTGGAATCGCCCAATCAATAGCAAAAGGAATTAAGGTTGCATTAGTAGTATAAATTTCTGGAGCGATAACATTAGATAGATTAATTGCTTCTACTAATTCACCTGTTTCTTTGGCAACGAAAGTAAAAGACAATGGAGCATTTCCCGCTTCAAATTGGACTGCTTCAACTGAATTCCAACTAAAAGATATTAGTCCATCTTTTATGGAATAATTGTCCTCTGAAATCGTAAAATCACTGATAATATCCAAGAAGTTTAACTTTGACTCATCGTATTTTAAAACAAATTGCATCCCCTCCATTATTACATCACGGGAAAGTACAAATGGTATTTCTACCGTTTTTCCTTTATCCAATTGTTCATTATTTAAAGTAAAAATTGAAGGAGTGGACTTGTTATTTGAGCGGCTTTTAAGAGAGGAATCAAAATTCACAGAGTTGTTCAAATCTCCTATTTTTATGGCAATAAAACGATTATCTAATTGTGGTCCCAATTTTGTCATATCTAGCGGAATAGCGTATGGAATTGCTTGCTGAAGTGGGTCGATTTCTTCATCAAAAACGTAAGTAGCATCTACAAATTTCCAAGAAGGCGTATTTGGAAACTCATCAATAACCGAAAGAATTAATTGCCGTAACAACAGCATATCGTAAGCGGTAATTTCTCCAGAACTATTTAAATCCGCAGCTATAACTTTATAGGGAGAATCGAATTTTTTTAACCCCAAAATATACTTTTGTAAATTTAATACATCTAAGGTAGATATTCCATTTCGGACATTATTTTCAAAGGGATTATCTGGGGCCAATTCATAATTGTCTAATTCAAAATTTTCAAAGAAAAATCGACCGTCTTCATTGCTCCCTCTAAAATAATTAAGCGTGTCGCTAGATAATCCAATAGCAATATTGGGTACCCCTTTATTTTTTTCTGTCACAATTCTTCCACCAATTGCTCTTGGGGTAATAATCTCTGTTCCACAAAGTTGTACCGAGTCATAAACCCAAACATTTACCGCACAACTAAAGAATTCATCAGAAGCGGTTACTCCTGAAAGAAATACTTCTCGAATACCCAAATCACCACAAGTAAAATGCCCTTGACTAAGCGTCAAATTTTCAAAAATACTAGAATCTGCTGGATGAACTTGAAAATCTACTGGTTGAAGCGGAACATAGAATGGAATACCTTGTGGCAACATCGCATAGCTGGCACTCTTTGTATCTGGACATTGCCCAAGAAGGCTTGTATTAAAAGAGAGGAATACCAATATTGGTAATACCCATTTATCATGGAATTTATACTTTTGCATCGGCTTGAGAGGTATGAATTTCTGTGAAGACTGAATTTGTAAAAATCAGTCTTATTTAAGCAAGAATATTTAATTTGGATAGGGTATCTCTTGCTTAATAAAATTAAACTATGGACAGGAAGGTAGGTTGCAAAATATCTGCCAAATATTTAATTATGTAGAATATTAAACAAAACCAGCGGTTTAAAAACGATTTTGGGCGACTAAGAGCCGACGAAAAAATAAGTTCCGCATTTTTCAAATAGGAACCCGTACGG
>CAYMSC010000452.1:0-5254 GCA_964392805.1 uncultured Saprospiraceae bacterium | reverse complement strand
AATCAATTAATTGGTTGATGTGACATTTTGAGCTGCACCTTATGGTTTTGGCTTACTTATACTTTCCTTATCGTGATTATTCTCCCAAGAAATCCAGCGGAATTAAAATGATATTCCCTATAATTCTAATCAAAAATTAATAATTTTCTTTTTTTTAGACCCAAAAACTAATTTTTGCGTTATATAGACATTATTGCTGATGAAAAAATAAATCACCACTACAATTAAAAACCGAAATACTTGGAAAATTTAAGTTTTCAATATCCGACTTGGTACCTATTTCTTTGCGCTATTTTAGGCTTATTATATGCCCTATTAGTTTATTTTAGAAGTGAGACCTTCAAAGAACAAACTTCTTGGTTAAATTGGCTATTAGGCGGCTTGCGATTTGTAACAGCGACCACTTTAGCTGCGCTTTTATTATCTCCACTCATTAAAAGTTTATTGACGGATACGAAGAAACCTGTGGTGGTTTTGGCACAAGACCAATCTGAATCCGTCATGGGAGAAATGGATGAAACGGAATTACAGGCTTATAAAACCTCCTACGAAACATTGAAAAGTAGTCTTGCTGAAAAGTATGATTTAAAAGAATATGCTTTTGGTAGCGAAGTAAGAGAAGGGGTAGATTTTAGCTTTACGGATAAGGTGAGTAACTTATCGGAAATGCTGAAATCACTATACGACCTGTACAGTAATCAAAATTTAGGGGCTGTTGTCTTAGCTACGGATGGCATTTATAATGAAGGGAGCAATCCAGTTTATGCTGGAAATCGTCTAGGCGCGCCTATTTTTACGGTAGCTTTAGGGGATACTACACCGCAAAGAGACTTGTTGATTAAGCGAGTGTATCATAATAAGATTGCTTATTTGGGGGATAAATTTAATATAGAAGTAGATGTTCTAGCACAAAATTGCCCCAATACAAAAACAAATTTAGTTATTTCTAAAATTGAAAATGGCCAGACTAAACGCCTACAAAATAGTCCTATCAATATTAACAGAAACGACTTTTTTATTACAGAAGAAGTAACCCTAGAAGCAGATAAAGCGGGCGTACAACGTTTCCGAGTAGCTGTTAATTCTGTCGAAGGAGAGGTGACGACAACCAATAATGTCAAAGACATTTTTATAGATGTTTTGGATGCTCGACAAAAGATATTAATGATTGCACAGTCGCCACATCCAGATTTGACGGCTATTAAACAGTCACTCATCGATAATAAAAATTATGAAATAAAGGTAGAATATGCGGGCCGTCGAAAAGCGAATATTGCGGATTATAATTTTGTGATTTTACACCAATTACCGGGTATAAAAAATGACGCAGCAGATATTTTACAGCAGATAGAAGCTAAAAAATTACCCCATTTATTTATCGTTGGTAGTCAATCTAATTTGACGACTTTGAACAATAACCAATCCTTATTGACCATCAATGGGGATAGCAAAAACGCGAATGAGGTACAAGGAATTATTGCCAATGATTTTTCCATCTTTACGGTAGATGATGCGACCAAAGATGGTCTACCTAACTTTGCTCCTTTAAGTGCCCCTTTCGGAGAATTTAAAGAATCGGTGAACGCTCAAATTTTACTGTATCAACGGATTGGAAAAATTGAAACCAAATATCCCTTGTTAGTGATTGGAGAAGAAGATGGCGTAAAAAAAGGCGTATTGGCAGCAGAAGGAATTTGGAAATGGCGATTATTTGATTTTTTACAAAATAAAAACCACGATATTTTTGAAGAAGTACTAGGAAAAACTATCCAATATTTGACTTTAAAAGAAGACAAAAGACGATTCCGAATTTCTTTGGATAAAAATATTTTTAATGAAAATGAGCCGATTATTTTAGATGCCGAAGTATATAATGATAATTACGAATTGATAAACGATGGAGATGTGAGTTTGATAATCAAAGATAGTGAGGGTAAAGAATTTCCTTCTGTATTTAATCGAACGGCTAGAGCTTATAGTATAAATGTAGGGGTCTTTCCTGTTGGTAATTACACTTTCCGAGGCAAAACGGTACAAAATGGAAAAGAGTTAAATTATAATGGACAATTTAGTGTGCAGCCCATTCAATTAGAATCTTTCCAGACGACGGCAAATCATGGATTACTACGCTTGTTAAGCGAGCAATACGGCGGCGAAATGGTCTATCCTGCACAGCTAGCAAGTATTTCAGACAAAATTCAAGCTAAAAAATCTGTCAAACCTGTGATTTACCAAACCACAAAAACTAGATCTATTATTAACTTAAAATGGATATTCTTTTTGCTGATGGCAATGTTGACTTTGGAATGGTTTATGCGCCGTTATCATGGTAGCTATTAAAGTACCGACGAATTCATTCGTCGTTAAAACCTAAAGCGTCATTAATTTTTAGTTAAAAACCATATCGACTAAATACTTTTGTCTTTTCACGAGTTAATTATATAGAAAAGTACTGGTCATAAAGTAAAAATTATAGAACGACGAATGAATTCGTCGATACAAAAAAATATCCATGAAAAAATTACTCTTCATGTTAATCCTTGGCATCACGATAGCTTTTCAAGCATCTGCATCTATGATGTTGATACCAATGGACACCGAACAAAAAGACCATTTAAAAGCCTATGGTATTACTTATTGGGTACTTAACCAAGAGGTAGAAGCATGGTGGCTGTTAAATTATAGAGGTGGCAGTTTTGCCTTTCCCCACACCAAATCTTTTGAAAAAGAGTGCTTGACAAGAGGGATATCTTTTGAAATCATTCCAAATGGAGCTTATGACCAAATCGTTGCTCAAATTGCGAATCCAGAAGCGAATATGGACGTGATAAAATTGGAAGTAGCCCCTAAAATAGCGGTCTATACTCCTGCTTTTAATGCTCGTCATGGCAGGAGAGTCCAACCTTGGGATGATGCGGTAACCTTGGTTTTAACTTATGCAGAAATTCCTTATGAAACCGTTTATGACCGAGAGGTAATGACGGATAAATTAGCAGAATACGATTGGCTACACCTACACCACGAAGATTTTACAGGGCAATATGGCAAGTTTTATCGTTCTTTTAGTACAACTCCTTGGTATCGAGAAAATCAAAGTAAAATGGAGGAATTGGCGACTAGTTTAGGCTTCAAAAAGGTATCTCAGTTAAAATTGAATGTCGTAAAGAAAATAAGTGATTATGTAGGTGGCGGTGGTTTTATGTTTGCCATGTGTTCAGCGACTGATACTTATGATATAGCCTTGGCAGCAGAAGGCTTGGACATTTGTGCGAATATGTATGATGGAGATGGCGCAGACCCTAATGCTCAAGATAAACTAGATTTTTCAAAAACCTTTGCCTTTAAAGATTTTCAATTGGTAACAAATCCTCTGCAATACGAATATTCCACGATTGACCGACCACAAGGAAAACCTTTGGCAGCCGAAGTGGATTATTTTAATTTATTTGATTTTTCTGCTAAATGGGACCCTGTTCCAACTATGTTGACCCAATGTCATACCAGAACGGTTAAAGGTTTTATGGGACAAACAACAGGATATCAAAAGAATCAGATTAAGTCAGATGTATTAATTTTAGGAGAAAATAAACCAGCTTCGGAAACTCGATACATTCACGGGAAAAGAGGAAAAGGATTTTGGACTTTTTATGGGGGACACGACCCAGAAGATTATAGACATTATGTCAATGACCCAGAAACAGATTTAAATTTACACCCAAATTCTCCAGGGTATAGATTGATTTTGAATAATATTTTGTTCCCTGCGGCAAAGAAGAAAAAACGTAAAACGTAGATAGATATACGAAGAGACGAGGCAATAAATCGCTTAAAACGGATAGTCTTTGCCCCTGTTGTAAAAAGGTAAAGCTACAGCGAATACTCCCTTTCCCCAGAGGTGCCCCCCCTGATGACAACTATATCTCAAAGCAAGTAATCCGAATGAATACTTTATAAAACGCTAAAAATATCGAGCATTTTAAATGCCTTGGCGTCGCTATGTCTACATCTAAAAATACCGTACTAAACTATAGGACTTATATATCAAAAATCCAATTATAGTAATTACCCATAATGGAATATAGAGCATTTCTTTTGTCGTTATTGACCATGCAAAAGCATTTATAGATAGAATAAATCCGATTACTATTAAGACGATTGATGATATGATTATTGTTTTCTTTTTCATACTTGTGGGTAATGGTTTGTGCAAATGCAGTTTTTTCGCATAGAAAAATTGCCATTTTGCACTTGGTTCCATGCTTGCTTAATTCTTTTCACAGATTTTCGATTTCTTTTCTAGCTAGGTTGGTGTACTTTATTATTTTTTCAACTGGTTCTCCATTAGTTTTCATTTCTCTTGCAATTTCGGTATTTCGTTCATCCCTTCCTTCTTCTCTTGAAGTATCTACGACGTTTTTAATATCTCGATAATACTTTAAACTTTCTTCATAAGCCTCTCTTTCCTTTGGAGTAAATTTTGCAATCTCTGCAGCCTCAAATAGTTTAGCAAAGACTCTTTCTTGTAATTTTTTTGGGCGTTTTTGTAGTTGCGATAAATGTGTAAAAACATACATCCATTTATCAAAATGTGTTTCTATTTCGGATTCTTTCTTTTTAAATTTGGGCAACTCGATATAAACGAATTTTAATTTATCATAAAAGACTTCGCATCTTTGATTTTTCAATTCCACTATATGTAATAAATCTTTTTCATTTTTGTGGTCATCAAAAATAAAATCTAATATTCCAACAGAATATACAGGGTCTAATTTATAGTCCCACTTATTTTTTTTTCCTTGTTTTTGAATAGGAAAGGATGCGTAAAAAACACTTCTATCTTTAAAATAATTCTGTTTAGCTTTTTGCATTTCGACAATAAATCGTTCTCCCTTATCTCCAATGCAATACAAATCAAAAATTGCTTTTCTATCTAACTCTGTCAATCCTTGCTTTTCACCAGAAGAATAAGTTAAATCTTTTATCTTTCTATCAGGCAAAATTTGGTTCAGAAAGTCAATTAATAAATCTTTATTCGGTTCAGTCCCAAAAAGCTTTTTGAAACCAAAATCCGTTAGGGGGTTAATATATTTCTCTTTTTGTTGACTCATATTTTAACTATTTAGTTTTGGTTTATACAAAAATAGCGGTTTTTGGCTGATTACATTTTATTTCTTTAATTCTTTTTCAATTTCATCAAGAACTGTTTCTAAATTCTCGGTGATTTCTTTACCTGAAAACCTGATATTTCTAATCC